>JBFJZQ010000080.1:0-11395 GCA_041622015.1 Oleiphilaceae bacterium | reverse complement strand
CCCACTACCCCCTCAAGATAGCGTGTCTACCATTTCCACCACTTGGGCAAAACCGCACTTTACTTATTCCAACTCAGTTTGTTTCTCATCAACTACTGACATTTCTGACAAGTCACTTGACTCTAATTCCACTTTAACTTCATCCGAAGTGGCCGAAGCATCATCAACTACCTTTGCATTCACTGCTTTTTCAACCAAAGAAGCCGTAGGCAACACTGCTTGCGCAGACACTTCTGATCTCTGCTTGGCGATTAAAGCCAGAGAAATACTTGTCACAAAAAATATGATCGCTAAATATTTAGTTGTCTTTGTTAAAAAATTACCACTACCCTGACTACCAAAAACTGTCTGAGAAGCACCACCACCAAAGGAAGCACCTGCTTCAGCACCTTTACCCTGCTGTATCATTATTAAGCCAATCAAACCCAATGACACAAGAATATGAACCACGACAACTACTGTTTCAAACATTTCCATTCTTTTTGCTCTCTTAACCGTTCGAACCGGAATACTATTTTAGACCGGAATACTATTTTTTATGAAACTGCACTCAGCCCACATAAAGCACAAATTTCAGCAAATTCTTCAGGCTTTAAGGACGCTCCACCGACTAGCGCACCATCTATATCATCCTGCCCGAAAAGACTCTCTGCATTACCCGAATTAACACTACCACCATATAGAACTATCATTGCTAACGCCAAATCAGGACACTTAGAGGCAACAACAGATCGTATAAACTTATGCATTGCTTGCGCTTCTTCAGGGGAAGCCGTCTTTCCTGTTCCTATCGCCCACACTGGCTCATAAGCAAGCACTAGCTTTTCCAGATCAGACACACTAAAAGCATTCATCACTGACTCTAATTGAGATTTAACACACTCTTCAGCTTTACCCTGATCTCTTTCTTCAAGCGTCTCGCCCAAACATAAAATCGGACGAAGCCCTTCATTTATTAGTTGCTTAATCTTTGCAACAATGATCTCTGGCTCATCACCAAATAGCGCTCGTCTTTCTGAGTGACCGACTAGTGCCCAATGACAAGCAAAATCCTTTAACATTGACGCGGAGATTTCACCCGTATAAGCGCCAGATGAGTATTCAGCCACATTTTGACCTGCACACTCAAACATCTCGCTAAAACCTACTGCTTTAGCGCTTTGTTGTACTGATGCTATGAGTATTGCCGGTGGAACAACAATAACCCTAAGATCTGAATATTGGCTTAGCTTTTTTTCATCCCAACATTTTTTGAAAGAGCCCATGTAACCCTGCACAAATGCCTGATCACCATTCATCTTCCAGTTTCCCGCCACTATCTTCGGACGCATAATAAATTCCTGCCTCTCAGAAGGGCGCAAATACTAACTGAGTTATTGTAGACTTACAAGATACTACTTTCTTAAAAAACGTATTTTATATCGTCAATCTCACCAAGCCTAAGACCCAATCCACCAGCACCAGATATTAAATGCTATGCCAATGCCTCAGTCACAACACTCACCAAACGCTCAACCACTGAATCCACCAAGCTAGCATCCGTACCTTCCGCCATTACCCTAATAAGTGGTTCTGTACCTGAAGCCCTTAACAGAACACGCCCTTGACCAGCCAGTCTTGCTGTTTGCGCTTCAACTTCAGCCGCAACAAGCTTATTTGCCATAGGGTCAGACTTCTCTTTCACTCTTACATTTTTAAGAACTTGTGGCAGCTTAGTCATTTCAGACTTTAGTTCGTGAAGCGTTTTATTCTCATTCCAAATCGCAATCAAAACCTGCAGCGCTGCGACAATTGCATCACCCGTTGTGGTTTTATCAAAACAGATAATATGCCCTGAACCCTCACCACCTAACTGCCAACCATTCTTTGCCAAAAGCTCCATAACATAGCGGTCGCCAACTTTTGCGCGCTCGAACGGTATATCGAGCTTTTTAAAGGCTAATTCAGCACCATAATTAGTCATCAATGTACCAACCACACCACCCTCTAAGCGACCGGTTAATTTTCTATTTCGAGCGATGATATAGATAAGCTCATCACCATCGACCACTTCACCTTTGTGATCTACCATCACAACACGATCACCATCACCATCAAAGGCGATCCCTAAATCCGCACCTTCTTCTAATACTTTTTCAACCAACTTAGCCGGGCTTGTAGAACCAACATCCTTATTGATATTCAAGCCATCTGGCTGAACACCGATTGTAATAACCTCTGCACCCAACTCTTTAAAGACATAAGGCGCAACTTGGTATGTTGCACCGTGAGCACAATCCAAAACCACCTTAAGATTATTTAAGTTCATAGCAGATGGAATGGTACCCTTACAACACTCGACATAACGCCCGACTGCATCATCAATTCTTTTTGCCTTACCCAATAAATTTGGAGCCACCACTTGTAAGTCTTTATCAAGCCATGCCTCTATTTCTAACTCCACTTCATCCGCAAGCTTTAAACCTTCAGAAGAAAAAAACTTAATCCCATTATCTTGATATGGATTATGCGAAGCACTGATAACAATCCCTGCGTTAGCTCTATAGGTTCGAGTCAAATAGGCAACCGCAGGCGTTGGCATAGGACCCAACAAACGAATATCCATGCCTGCAGCTGATAAACCTGCCTCTAAGGCAGACTCAAACAAATAGCCAGATATACGGGTATCTTTACCGATAATCACGCGATTTCTTATACCGTGCTTTTTAAACACCATGCCACACGCCCAACCCAACTTGAGCATAAATTCAGGCGTGATAGCACCTTCCCCTAAACAACCACGAATACCATCCGTTCCAAAATACTTTCTTGTATTCATATAAAATCCTATCTATATCAACATTATAAGGTCATGCCTGAAATTTTCTTAAGGCATCAACAACTTTTGCTGCGTCAGCAGTTTCCTGAACATCATGTACTCGCAGAATATTAGCACCTAAAGAAGCACCAATGGTGGCAGCAGCAATACTCCCAAAAAGCCTTTCATCAACCTGTCGATTCAAGAGCGAGGCAAACATTGACTTGCGCGATAATCCAATTAACACAGGATAGCCTAAATCACATAATTCACTCGTTGCAGCCAGCAACTCCAAGTTATGTTCTAAGGTCTTACCAAAACCAAAACCAGGATCAAGTATTATTCTATTTGACTGAATACCTGCCGCTATTAACTCTTGTGCCCTGTGACCTAAAAAACCAAAAACCTCATCTTTTACAGATCGATATTCGGCTTGTGACTGCATAGTCAGAGGCGTGCCTTTCATATGCATCAAGCACAATGCAACATCATGCGAAATCACTGCACCCAAGGCACCTTCAAGGGTAAATGCCCGAACATCATTGATTAATCCAGCACCTAAAGAAATCACTTCTGTCATCACTTCGGGGCGACTCGTGTCCACCGAAATAACCACATCTAAAGTTTTAGCCACCAACTCAACAACAGGACAAACTCTGTCCAACTCTTCTTGAACTGAAACAGGGACTGCGCCCGGACGCGTTGATTCGCCACCAATATCAATGATAGTGGCACCCTGACCAACCATTTCTCTCGCTCTTGAAAGTGCCGAATCGATTTTATTGAATTGACCGCCATCTGAAAAAGAATCGGGCGTTACGTTCAATACACCCATAATTTGAATCAGTGAGAAGTCGAGCTGCCGGCCGGCAAAATTGAAAGGTTTATTCATGAAACTACATCAAACAAAGAAGCGGATTGAAGCAAAGCCTCAACCCGCCATATACATGTAAATATTGATATTAATATTTATACCAACGAACCATCACCAGATGACTTTCCAGAATCTTTTTCAGAGTTCACTTTGCTATCATCCTCAGAACTCGTTGATGACTCATTCGATGAAGATGATTTTACTTGTGCGCCACCCGATCCATCACCGCCATTTGACCAACCCTTCGGTTCACGTGGTACTTTTCCATTCATGATATCGTCAATTTGCTCTGCATCAATCGTCTCATATTTCATGAGCGCATCAGCCATCGCATCGAGTTTATCTCTATTTTCTTCCAGAATCCGCTGCGCATTTGCATAGCAAGAATCAATAATAGATCGAACTTCGGCATCAATATCATTACGCGTAGTTCCAGAAACATGTGAACCACCTCCACCTGCCGTTTTTCCTAAGAACACCTCATCCTGAGATTCATCATACAATAAAGGCCCTAGCTTATCCGACAAGCCCCATTTGGTAACCATATTTCGGGCAATTTCAGTTGCTCTTTGAATATCATTTGAAGCACCTGTGGTAACCCCATCAGCCCCTAGAGTCATTTCTTCAGCAATACGGCCACCATATAAAGAACAAATTTGACTAATTATTTGCCTTTTGCTCAAACTATAACGATCTTCTTCTGGCAAGAACATGGTAACGCCAAGCGCTCTTCCACGAGGAATAATACTGACTTTATAAACCGGGTCGTGCTCAGGCACTATGCGACCGACAATGGCATGACCAGCCTCATGAAATGCCGTATTCAGTTTTTCTTTTTCAGACATGACCATTGATTTACGCTCAGCGCCCATCATGATCTTATCTTTCGCTAACTCAAACTCGCTCATACTCACGACACGTTTATCTGAGCGCGCAGCGATCAAAGAAGCCTCATTAACCAAGTTGGCCAAATCTGCACCCGAAAAGCCTGGCGTACCGCGCGCGATAAGACTTGCAACCACATCATCGGCAAGCGGTACTTTTTTCATATGTACTTTAAGTATCTGTTCACGCCCCAGAATATCAGGCAAACCGACGACTACCTGACGATCAAAACGACCAGGACGTAGTAATGCAGGATCAAGCACATCTGGACGGTTTGTTGCCGCAATAACAATAACACCCTCACTCCCCTCAAAGCCGTCCATTTCAACCAACAGCTGATTCAAGGTCTGCTCACGCTCATCATGACCACCACCCATTCCGGCACCACGATGACGACCGACAGCATCGATCTCATCAATAAAAATAATACAAGGAGATTGCTTTTTGGCTTGCTCGAACATGTCACGTACTCGTGACGCACCAACACCCACAAACATTTCGACAAAGTCTGAACCGGAAATCGAGAAGAAAGGAACTTTTGCCTCACCTGCTATAGCTTTTGCTAAAAGTGTTTTACCAGTACCCGGCTGACCAACCATCAAAACACCGCGAGGAATTTTTCCGCCCAAACGCTGGAATTTCCCAGGATCACGAAGAAAATCAACTAACTCTTTAACGTCTTCCTTGGCTTCATCAACACCAGCGACATCAGCAAAAGTCGTTTTAATTTGATCTTCACTCATTAAACGCGCTTTACTCTTACCAAAGGACATAGGGCCTTTGCCGCCACCACCGCCTTGCATTTGACGCATAAAGAACATAAACACAGCAATGATCACGAGTATTGGAAAAGAAGCAACTAATAACTGCGTCCAAATACTTTGCTGCTCAGGCTCTTTACCTATTACGCGAACCTTATTTTGAATCAAGTCATCCATTAATTTTGGATCTTCAACCATCGGCCTGATTGTTTTATAACGTCGACCATCTGCACCTAAAACATCAAAAGTTAGCCCATCAATGACAACCTCTTTCACCTGCCCTGACTGAACCTGCTCAATAAACTGAGAATAGTCCAGAGCACCTGACTTCTGCTGACCATTAAAATTATTGAATACCATTAATAAAACAGCAGCAATAACGAACCACAAGAACAGGTTTTTGACCATATCATTCAAAGGAAAATCCCTCACATTTTTTGTCTATCCGACGCATATAAAGTACGACGAAAATACTAAATTCATTAATTTAACCTCTTCTAAATAGAAGAGAGAAACTTTTAACCAATATACAGATACCTACAAAAAATATCTATCAAGGTATACGTCACTTATTTCAATTTAGCTCACACTAGGACTTAAACCCAACCCCAATTTGATAAACCTCTCTAGACCGGGCTCTAGATGCATCGGGTTTACGACTATACACCTTAGTGAAGCTCTGGCGCATTTCTGCGATCAAGGCATCAAAACCCTCACCCTGAAATACTTTCGCAATAAAAGCGCCATTTGGTTTAAGTGTTTGTCTTGCCATATCCAATGCCAACTCAACTAAATACATCGCATTTGGTATATCAACGGAAGCATTACCGCTCATATTTGGGGCCATATCCGAAATTACAAGGTCTACCTTGCCATCTATTTTTGACATCAGCTCATCAAAGACCTTTTCATCGGTAAAATCACCTTGAACAAAAACCACATCCGTCAACACATCCATAGGCAAAATATCACTGGCGATGACTTTACCCTTCTCACCAACTAATTCCTGAGCAACTTGCGACCAACCACCTGGAGCAGCACCTAAATCGATCACTGTCATCCCATGCTTAAAAAGCTTATCTTTTTTTTGAATTTCCAGAAGCTTGTAGCTTGCCCGCGACCGATAACCATCTATTTGGGATTGCTTAACATACTGATCATCAAAATGCTCTTTCAGCCAGCCAGCACTCGATTTGGAACGCGCCATAGTAAATTTCCTAGTTACTCAGTTTAGGTTTTTTTGAATATCAGGACATCATACCAGAGACATAAACCAAAAACGCATCAGGAATTCGTCATTTTGTTTATTATCAATTTAGTGAATTACTGTTAGAATGCGCACACTTTTTAGACCTTAATACTTTTTATACTTTATAACAGCCAGGCCAAACCATAATGACACTCAGCACTGCAGACAAAAAACACTATAGAACCATTGCGCACAATCTAAACCCGGTTGTTATTGTTGGCGACAAAGGATTAACCGAAAATTTATTAGATGAGCTTAATAGAGCGTTGCACGATCATGAGTTGATCAAAGTTAAAATTGCAATTGGCGATCGTGATGATAGAAGCCAGATAATCGATGCGCTTATTGACGCAACAAAATCTGAGCTCGTTCAATCTATCGGAAAAGTAGTTGTACTACTTAAGAAAAACCCTAAAGCAAAACCAAAGCTTTCAAACCTCATCCGTTAAAAAATAAAGAACTTGCCCGCACTCCAAACCCCCATGGCAGGCAAGTTATCTTTTCCTTCCGAAGATTTCAGACCACCTGACGGTCTAATTATTTTATCCAGTGGAATTTTATCATCCACCTGTATTAACAGATCGACAAGCTCATAATAAACCGAACGATTCAGTTTGGCCTTCATGCCACCTCTGACATGTACATACGGGGATGGCTCACCCTTATCATTGTAACTAACACTTAAGGCGTGCTCTTCGGAAAGGGTAAAACAATCTCCGACCTGCGTTGAGAAGTGCAAAGACTGATCAAACCCATCCCCCTCAACATCCATCATCACTGCAACGAATGGTACATCCTCAACTTCTAGTTTCAGTTTTTCAGCAGGTGACACTAAAAAGTACTGTTCACCTTCCTTGCGTAAAATGGTAGATAACAACTGAACCACAGAGAGCCTTTCCATCTTGCTTCCCTGATAAAGCCACTCTCCGGAAGCATTAATAAGAATATCAATTTCCCCTTCCCTTTCCGGCGTCCAACTTTCAACAGGCGGCAGCGATTTAGGATCTTTTAATAACTTACGAATGTCTGAGGCAAAAGCCGGTAAATCCGAAAAATTCTTCCTTTTTAACTCAGTCATCCTATTCTCCTTTTATGCATTAATAGCGAGTATCAACCAAACTTTTTTCTATGTCTCATAAACCTCTTTGCCATTCCTGTCGCAAAGGAATAGCACCCGGTTTATTTATCGCTAAGTCAATGGTATTGAGTAAACGCTCTTTGTCGGCACCCAAATTACCTTTCAACACGAGATAATTTGATGCGTGATCGGATCGAAAAACCGTATCCTCAAGTTCTAAACTTGCAACCAACAACCTAATTTCTGCAAACAATTGCTCTTGCTCCAAGGGGATATAGTCACCACCAAAGCCCTCTCTAAAACGCTCCTCTCCCATTGGAAAAGAAACAACTAGCGTCGAGACAAATTCTGGCTGAGTTTCATTCATGAGCTTTGCAGAATTAATTGCGTGCTGTTCTGAGAATTTCTGGCCTCCTAAACCATTTAAGATCATCACCGATGTTTTTATTCCAGCAGCTTTCAACTTTAAAAGAGCCGCTTTAGAACTTTCAAAGGTCTCACCTTTGACGATACACTCCAGAACTTTATCATCACCAGACTCACAGCCCACATAAACCATCGTTAAACCCAAGGCACGTAACTCTGCCAACTCTTCAACTGTTTTATTTTTGATGTTTCTCGGCAAACAATACGCTGTGACCCGTTCGCGCCCAGGATAAATTTGTTGAATCGACTGCAGAATTTCTTTTAAGCGCCTGAATGACAATGTCATTGCATCGCCATCTGCCAAAAAGAAACGTGTCACATCTGGCATAGAACGAGATACATTTTCAAGCTCTTGCTCAATAATCTCAATTGACTTCGGTTTAAATTTCTTTTGCGGGGCAGTGTACATATCGCAAAATGTACACTTATTATAAGAGCAACCATTGGTAACCTGTAAAATCAGAGAACGCGCCTCAGAAGGCGGTCTAAATACTGGCTCAACATAATCAATGGGGAAATAATTCATAGCAGGTCAATCACTCTAATTTGGTCGTTATCAGGTTAATATTTAAAGCTTCACTTCTATCTTGATGCCAACTCATTTGCTAGTATCTTTGCACAATAGAAAGCTTTTCAACGTCATATCTTATGGATACTAGAGCAATGAACGAACAGTTTAAAGACCAATTTCCGCAAGCTGACGATATTTGCTACCTCAACCATGCCGCCGTGAGCCCATGGCCCAAATGCACAAGTGAAGCAGTCAGCCAATTCGCCCACGAAAATCTGACTAGAGGCGCTCAGCATTATCCAAAATGGCTTAATGAAGAAAAGAAATTACGCGAAAATTTAAGACGACTAATCAATGCAGATAGTACAGATGAGATTGCATTAGCCAAGAATACCTCTGAAGCACTATCGATTATTGCCTACGGATTAGATTGGCAAACAGACGATGAAGTCATTATTAGCAACCAAGAATTCCCTTCAAACCGAATAGTCTGGGAATCTTTATCACAGTTTGGCGTCAAACTAATCATTGCTGACATCCAAGAGAATGACCCGGCTCAGGCAATATCTAAACTGCTTTCACCCAAAACCAAACTCGTATCTATTAGCTCAGTGCAGTACGCCTCAGGCATTTGCACAAACCTTGAGAGCCTTTCAGTAAGTTGTCGTAAAAACAACACCTTACTATGCATTGATGCCATACAAAGTTTAGGCGCTATTCCTTTCGACCAACAAAAAATTCAAGCTGACTTCATTGTTGCAGATGGCCACAAATGGTTAATGGCAGCAGAAGGGCTCGCTCTAATGTACATAAATAGAAAACATATAAGCCATCTGAAACTATATCAATTTGGCTGGCACATGATCGAAGAAAAAGGCAACTATGACAAAACCTCTTGGGTTCCAGCGAAAAACGCGACGAGGTTTGAATGCGGAAGCCCAAACATGCTGGGCATCCACGCGTTGAATGCAAGTTTGGAGTATATTTTAGCGATAGGCGTCGAGCATATTTTTAAACAGCTTCAAGAGAACATACAAAAACTTGTAGCAGAATTGAAAACGATAGAAGACTTACACTTCAACAGCGACATTAATCTGCCAGTAAAAAGTGGCATTGTTAACTTCGAAATTGCAGGTATAGATAGTAACTTACTCTATCAAGACCTTATGAAGAAAGGGGTTATTTGTGCAAATAGAGGTGGCGGCATTCGATTTTCACCTCATTTTTACACAACTGAACACTGCATCAAAAAAGCAGTTATTCAACTAAAAGAACTTATTGAGAACCAAAAATACAGAATTTGATAATCTAAAGACTTGGAGTGTATCGATTTACAATCGTCGCTGTACCTAAGCCTGCAACCTCCATATCCAAAGCAAGCACTTCACTTGTAGCATAAGGGTGCGCCTTCTGAACATTACCGCTCACAAGAGAGCTGACAAGCTCACCCACTAAAGGTTGATGGGAAACTATCAACAAACAATCATCTTCATCTAACTTTTGCAACTCGGATAAAACTTGTCGAATACTACCATCGGGGCTTAGAAACGGCTTTTCTGCCGGCTCAACACTTAAAGCCTCTGAAACAATTTCAGCCGTCTGCTTGGCTCTTAATAAGTCACTAGACCAAATCAAGTTGATATCAGAAATCTGCTCACTATTCACATCTAGCAAACTCTTCGTTTGCTTAACTCCGGCCTCAGTTATGGGACGCTCTCTGTCTGACGGTGCGTTAAAAGATGCTTGAGCGTGGCGCATAATATAAAGTTTCATCCCTGTTTCCTGTATCTAAGTCTAATTTTTTATTCGATTCAATCTTTGTATCCAAAACCCAAAAACACACCATTTCTAGATTTAAGGGTATCAGCTCATGCAACTCAATTTTTTTCAGCTCCCATTTCGACAATCCCATTACTATCTGTCGAAGTTGATATAGGCTCAGACTTTTTTAGGCTTTCAACTGGCCAATCTGAAAATGGAAAAGGCTTTTCTTCACTGGCATAGCTCAAAAACTCACTAATTTGCTTTAGGTAAGCACCTAAACTTTTACCGAAAAGCTTGATTGAATCACTAGGCTCTCCTGAAAAGATACTTAAACCTACTTGAATGAGCATCACCACCAATAAGACCAAATCTGTAATTCGATAAATCAGATAAAATAAAATTAAATATAGTATTTTAATCACGCTAGACATCTTCCTTAGATAAAGTAAATTCGACATCTGTGTTTTGCTCACCTGACATCAACTTCTCGATCACCAACGATAAAGGCACTTTGTTGTAGATCATCTGATACAAACCCTGAACCAAAGGCATATAAATTTCATTTTCATCGGCGAAGCGTTTGACCTGAGCCAAGGTATTTACACCCTCAGCAACTTCGCCCAACTCCTCTACCGCCTCTTCCAAGGTTTTTCCAGAACCAAATGCAAAACCAACACGATAATTTCGACTAAGCGGCGAACTGCAAGTCGCGATTAAATCACCGACTCCAGCCAAGCCTAAAAATGTTAAAGGGTTTGCTCCTTGATGCTGCGCAAACCGCCCCATTTCTGCCAAACTTCGCGTTAAAAGCATCGCCACCGTGTTCTCGCCTAAGCCTTTTGCTGCAACAATACCTGCCATAATGGCATAAATATTTTTTAAAGCACCGCCAAGCTCGACACCATAGACATCGGCACTCGCATAGACTCTAAAATAAGTGCAACCCAAAATATCCTGCACAGCATTTCTTAAGCCTGAATGCTCACTCGCAATGACTGTCGCCGTTAATTCACGCTTTGCAATTTCTTTCGCTAAGTTAGGCCCCCCCAT
>JBFJZQ010000079.1:0-11452 GCA_041622015.1 Oleiphilaceae bacterium | reverse complement strand
TCATCGGCTAATAGTCTGGCTTGCTTAAGGTAATCGGCTGAATAAAAACGCATCCCACCTGCGCCTTGCACAACGGGTTCAAGAATGATGGCGGCTACCGATTCATGATATTGCTCTAGGCTTTGGCGCAGCGCTTCAATGTCTGTTGGCTCGCAAGCTTGGCCGAATTTAGACGTAGGGCAGGCCACAAAGTGTTGTTTCATAAGAGAGTCAGCAAACAGGCTATGCATGCCATTGACCGGATCACAGACAGACATGGCCGCAAAGGTATCACCATGGTAGCCTCGTTCTAAAGCAATAAAGCTCTGCTTGTGCATATTGCCTTGGCTCGTCCAGTACTGAATCGCCATTTTCATTGCTACTTCGACTGATATGGAACCGGAATCAGCAAAGAATACTGCTTGTAAGTCTTCAGGTGTGATATCGATTAACAGCTTTGCCAGTTTGATGGCAGGGTCATGCGTTAAGCCGCCAAACATGACATGTGACACTTTATCGATTTGATCTTTAAGTGCGTCATTTAAAACCGGGTGATTATAGCCATGGATCACACTCCACCAAGATGCCATGCCATCGATCAGTTTTGTACCATCTTTGAGAGTAAGCGTGCAGCCTTCTGCTGAGTCGACATGAAATAATGTTTGTTGTTTTCCTATGGCGCTGTAGGGATGCCAGATGTGCTTGCGGTCGATATCAAGAGGGTTGGTAGACATAGTTTTCTCTATAAAGGTAAGTGCTATAAATGCTGTTCCGAATGATGCTCATATATACTCGCTTTAGCATATAGGGTGCGCTTGCGCACCATTATTTGGCGCTACAGTTACTACGAAGGGCAGGTATTCGGTGCGCAAGCACACCCTATAAGTTTGATTGTATTTTGTAAATAAAGTTTAAGTAAGTGCTATGCGGTTTTGTTCGCTTGGTATAGAAGCACCCCTTAAAAATAATGCATGAGGCTCAATGTAAATGACTTTGAATAGTCCTGGTTTGTTTTATTATTTGCATGGCTAAGGTATTGTCCATTGAACCTAATCTGCCAATGCTTGGCTAAACTTTTAGAAATACCTAGTTCAATGCTGCGAGCTTTATAGTCTGCCCCGCTAATATCAAAATTTTGCCTGAACTCTAGGTTCAAATTCCAGTTTTCATGTTGACTCAGCCAGCCTAGTTTTGGACCCACAGACAAGTGATGACCTTTATTAATATCATCATCTAAATTAAAGTCAAAAAAGCCTAAGGCATAAAGTTGTTGGTTTCCGACTAAGTAGCTTGCACCCCAGCCAGCCGTTAAATAGCTGACAAGCTCATTATGCTGTGCTTCAGGTCGTTTTAAACCCGTGGATACTTCCCAAGAAAGAGGTGTAAAAAAGCTATTTCGGGGGCTGTAGGAGGCGATATCAATTAAGCTGAGTGCTTCAATTGACGTTGTATCCTTCCCCTTATCAATATCGCTATGACGTATTTTAAGGTGAAACATTTCAAGCTTCGCCCCTTTTAAGTAGCCAGGAAGATTATCCAGCCTATCGTGATAGGTCATGCGCACTCCTAGTTGAGTGAAGTTTTGTTCATTAAACTGCCCAAAAGAGGCTTCTAATCGCTTTGAATGATGGCCTTCATCATCTCGATATTTGGGTGTTGGATAATCAGAGAAAACTTTAGCTTCATCCACTTTGCTCCGCGCTGATAAGATGGAAATCGCTATTTTGCTCTGCCTTTTTTGATCTTGCTTTTTTCTGACTGATAAATAACGGCTGTATTGATACGCTAGGTCAAGCATTTTGGCTTGTTCAATACTCGTTAAACCACTCGTGAGTGAGCCGATAGTGGTATTCGTTTCAACGAGGGTTTTCGCTTTTTCTTGAAGTTGATTATTTGTTTCACTCAGCATGTGAGACATCAAGCTCATCGTAGAGGGACGAAACTCTGTTTTGACAATAAGTCCTGCTTTATGAATTGCACGAACTGTATCTGCAGGAGCGGCGCTTAAGGAGAATGTATCTGACAAGTTAAGTCGGGCGCTTGCCGCATCAAGCAAGGTTAGTAAATGGTAGGAGCAGTTTTCATCAAAGAAGAAGTATTGGAAGTAAGTATTCTGGATCTCCCAAGCATGTCTTACGAATTGTTCAACTTCTTCTTGGGTCAAATCCAACTCGTATTCCCAAACATCTCTAGCTTCCAGAAAACTATATTCATTTACTTTTTGATAATAAGGTAAAACACTGAAAACACCTGGATAACCACCACTCAAACCTTTGTAGCTGAAAACTAATTGATTGTCGTCTGGGTCTGCATTGGCTGCATAGTTGATACTGTAATCGAGTAGTGGGTTGCTGCCGCTTTTTCGGTTAATACGAATAAATGTGTGGCCATACATGGAGGACGGGCTGTTTAGATAGGCTGCTGGGAATGCCAGGGTTAAGCTTTTAGCATCTATTTTATGAAACCAGTCTTTGTACTTCGAACAATTATCAGCATTCTTTAAATTTAAAAAACCTTTCGTTTGTAGCCAGTGCAAACGTGCCGGAAAACGGCAAATGGCTGAGTTTTCTGAATAGTCGCTTTGTGTTAAGGCATTAAATGTGGCTTCTAGTTCAGTCTGAGGGTCTTTATTTCCGGTCTTTGCAAAAAAAAATGCTGGGTCATCAGCTTGGCTTTCAAAGCTGCTGATCAGGCCAATTTTATGGTAGTGGAGTAAATCTAACCACTCTTTATCCTTACTTAAAGCAGAAAGCTCTTGTGGGTCTTGAGTTGGATATACTGGTTTGTCTAAAGTTGATGCTTGCAGTTGAAGGTTAATGGCAGCCCAGAAAATTAAAATACTGCATAGGGGAAAATTGAAAAGTTTAAACATGTCAAATGAAGGCTTGTAATAAGTGTCTTAAAAACAATCAAGGGGGGCAATTGCCCCCCTTGATTAGATAGTGCTTAATCTAACAGAATTATGCTTGATTAACATACTTAGAAAGCACGATATCCTGTCTCATAATAGAAACTAAAGCATCATATGCTTGACCAGAAGTCACTTCAGCTGAGGTGAAGATTTGATCAAAGTTTGCTTTAAGAGCTGTATTGAACGCACTAGTATCTGCTGCGTTAATTCCAATTAGCTCAGATAACGCTGCTAAAGTTTCACCTTGACCTATTGCTGTTTCTGCAGCTAATTGCTCCATGTTGTTGTTCAGGAATAGATTAACACCTGAAGCTAATGGGCCACCTGCATCTTGACAGCCCAAAGTCCCTGAAGTCATACCAAAGGTTTGGTTTCCTGAGGTGGCGTTTGTAGTAGCAGCCATAACGTGTTCATGCCATTCGTTAGCATCTTTGAAAATAACCGCAGTACCTAAACCACAACCTGCTGGGCCATGACCGCCTGCCGCCATTGCTGTAAATGGAGCAGAAATAATGAAAGCACCTAGTAGTAATTTTTTCATAAGAATTCCTTGAATTGTTATTGAATTGATGCGGTAAACGCGTAGAGATTATAACGACCGATCTTTTAAAAAAGCAAAGAGGCTTTTCTTACGTTTTAGCCACATTCCAAAATCAGTGTAGAGCAAATATCAAAAGATTTCATATATGATTTGCTAAGCCCAAGCGTTGAGGGTAGGGCTCAAGATAACGTTGAGCTCGAATATACTCGCTTGCATCTTGTTTAATGTAATGTTTTAACAGGGTAAGTGGCGTATTGAGGGGTATTTCACCGCTATGATACTTCAAAATTACGTCATTTATATCTTGTCTCGCTTCCGCCGATACGGTCTTTTTTAAGTAACCTAATATGTGCATTAAGGTATTGGTGTGATTCTCTCGGGTGGCACTATGACTCAGGGCTTCCATAAAATCTGCTTGGTAATCAATAAGTAACTGATCAAAATTGTTTTTATCTATATTGGCTAAACGTTGCCCAAGTTCTTTGTAAAGCAACTGATTATGCGCCATGAGTACATACTTATAACTACTATGAAATTGGATAAGTTTGTGTACAGAAGGTTCATCTAATACTTCATTTCGAAAGTTATGGTAGGCATACACCCTAAGCACAAAATTTTCATAAAGTTTGTCATCATGCAGTCGGCCTTCTTCCTCTACGGGAAGGTTAGGGTATTTTTTTTGAAGTGCCGCAGTGAAAATACCTTGCCCACGTTGTTCATGAGGATAGCCGTTTTCTTGATAAACCTTGATACGTTCCATGCCACAGCTTGGGGAGTTCTTCATTAGAATATAGCCATCTAGTTCAGCAAAATCATCTAGCTTGTCTTTGAAGCCATCCACTAGTTGCTGTGTTAAATTAGCTTGCTCACGCTTGGCATCTAAGGTGTAAGTGAGTATCGGTTTTTCAGGGTCCCCTACCAAACGCATGGTGGGTCGAGGCGTGCCAAAACCCGCGACCACTTCAGGGCAAAAGGTAAGGTATTCGAAATGATGGCTCAGTTCATCCAAGCATAAACGCGATTGACAATGGCCTCCGTTATAACGCACTTCAAAGCCTGCTAAGCAAGCGCTCAAACCTACCTTGATTTTGCTATTTACTTTATCTGTTGCAACAGTTGTCATTTTTTTTGCTCGTTATTTGCGTGGTTGGTGTGTTGTAAATCAAATTCTCAACTCAATAATTGTGGCAGATAAAAGGGCTTTCTGCTTGGGATTCGGGTAATATTGCGCAACTTTTTTGTCAGATACTTTTCAGTTTGGAACCTAATATGGCTAAAAAAAATGTCAATCGGCCTCTGTGGCATCCTGCGCTTATGCTTTCGTGGTTGGTGGTTTTTATTCTTTATTGCTTTTCCTTGTTGTCTATGACTAAAAAGCAACGCGTAGGAAAAAGCTTAGGGCGTTTTTTTTATAAGAAACTACCTAAACGAGCAAAAATTGCGCGTCAAAATGTTCAGCTTTGTTTACCTGAGTTAAGTGCCGCCGAGCAAGAACATATTGTTGAAAATACCTTTATTGCTTGCACCCAGGGCTTGATGGAAACCACTCATGCATGGTGGAGCGATGTTCAACCTTATGTCGATAACTTAATGGTGACAGGAGAAGAGCATTTTATCGAAGCAAAAAAACGCCCTGGAGGTTTGTTGTTAATCGGTGGGCATTTCAGTATTTTTGATTTGGCCTTGCCATTTTTCGCGTCAAAGCTAGATAAGCCCGGTTATATGTATCGGCCGAATGATAATCCGGTGATTGATCGAATGATCGAAAAGGGGCGTCGTCGCCATTATGGAATTCAGGCATTTGATAAAAAGAGCTTAAAAGACATGCTCGCTTTTATTCATGAGGGTGGCCAAGTTTGGTACGCTGTAGATCAGGATTTTGGTAATAAATGTAATGTGTTTGCACCCTTCTTTGGTGTTCAGGCAGGATGTGTGTCTGCGCCAAGTTGGATTGCACGAGAATCGGGCGCTACTGTTCTGGTAGTGAGCCAGTATCGTCATCCCAATGGCCAATATGAAATCGCCTTTTCGCCCATTTTAGAAAACTTTGGTGAAGATGATCAGGCAGATGCCATTACGTGGAATGCCTATCTTGAGACTGCCGTTCGAAAGCATCCTGATCAGTATTTATGGTTGCATAAACGTTTTAAAACCAGACCGGCAGGCGAAGAGAAAATATATAGCTAGATGAAATAAAGCAGGAGCTCGTTTTGCACGAGCTCCTGCTTTAACTAGAATGTTGAAGGCCTGACTGCAACATTCAACAAAGGCTTTTTATTAATAATTTGTTGCTGCAATGACTGTATCAGACATCTTCTTGCCTGAACCGCCATTCACCCAACGAACATTTTTACCCCAGCTCCACCAGTATTTTTTAGTGGTGGTTGCAAAGGTAAGGTTGACGTTATTTTTAGTAATGGAATTTGAACTATTTACTGTGGCGAACTCACTACCTGTTTGGCCACCGATCGTGCCACCATGGTTGGTTTTTTCACCCATTAGAATAGGATAATAATTGCTCCACACGCCATTATTAGGGCCATTAACTGACTTAATAACTCCGTTATTAGCAATGCCATTTGAGCAAGAATCAATGCTTTCAATTGATGCCGCCATACATGCACTATGCAAAGGTACAACGCTGTCATCCATACCTCTTAAGAAAGGCTTTGTTAAGCCGCCATTTGACCAGCCAGTACCTGTAAATCTGAAGCGTGGGTAAGCGCTAGAGCCGGAATTAATGTTGCGAGCATTTGAAGGACGTAAGTCTGTTAACACGCCAAGCTGTCCAGCTTCAGGTGTAAATCCCATAAAGGCATTAATGGCTGCTTTTTGTGCTGAGTTAACTAAACCGCTTCCATTAGCGATATCATTAGCGATATCGGCAATTTCAGTGCCGCCGCCTGCGCCGGCAAAATCCATTACCGCTAAAACTTTTAAGTTGTTGTTGCTAATTCCCCAACTGCTAAGTCTCTTAAGCGCATGTCGAGTCACTAAATCACCCGTTGAGTGCGTGACTAACAAAATAGGTTTGCCTCTGAAATTACTATTGTTAGAAAGCGCTACAAGCTGATTTTTAACATCTGCTGCAATACCCCCTGTAATACGTTCTTTGCTGTCCCACCAAATTGTTGCATCGGCTTTAGACTGCCAAGGGCCACTCCAGTAAACATTACTTGCACGGTGCTTCATATAATTTTCATAAGAACCGTATTGGCTAGCTTTTGAGGAACGGTTTGACTCGTTCAAATCTTCGGCTTGAAACCCGTGTACCAATACGACTTTCATGCCATCCAAGGATGCATGAGCGCTCATGGCTGCAGCAGATAAAACAATACCTGCTAGGGTTGTGGTGAGTTTCTTTAACATGTGACTTACTCCTATCTCTTTTTATTTTATGCCTGTGTTGGCTCTTTATTTAGCGTCCTGCTTTTATTACTCCAATAACATTTCCTTGCTAGATATTTTCAAACCTCTAGTAAGGAAGTGAAGGGGTAAAAAGATGCCCAGCTATGGAGCATCTCTATTTTTAATATTTAATGAGATCGCATTATTTAGTTCGTTGTCGCTGCGATCACCACATCTGACATTTTTTTACTCGAACCGCTGTTAACCCAGCGAACTTGCTTGCCGCCACTCCACCAGTAGGTTTTTGTAGTGGTTGCGAAATTCAGGTTGACGGTGTTTTTGGTCATTGAGTTAGCTGAATTGACGGTCGCTATTTCACTGCCGGTTTGGCTGCCTATAGAGCCACCATGGTGGGTTTTCTCGCCCATCAAAATAGGGAAATAATTACTCCAGATTGAGCCCGGAGCCTTACTGACAGATTGAATCACGCCATTGTTAGCAATCGTTTTTGAACATGAATCGTATTCACCAATAGATGAGGCCATGCACGCGCTATGCAGGGGGACAACACTATCATCCATACCTCTCAAAAAGGGTTT
Organism: Oleiphilaceae bacterium; assembly: GCA_041622015.1. GTDB lineage: Bacteria > Pseudomonadota > Gammaproteobacteria > Pseudomonadales > Oleiphilaceae > PZPK01. The sequence goes on along the minus strand of JBFJZQ010000079.1, from coordinate 4,074 downwards.
GGTTAAGCCTGCAAACTCCCAACCTGTTCCGACAAAGCGAAAACGCGGGTAAGCGCTGCTTCCTGAGTCAATACCTCGTGCATTTGAAGGGCGTAAGTCTGTCAGTACACCTAATTTCCCTGCTTCTGGTGTGAAGCCCATAAAAGCATTTATCGCTGCTTTTTGAGCGCTATTGACTAAGCCGCTACCGTTGGCGATATCGTTGGCAATGTCAGCAATTTCGGTTCCGCCACCCGCGCCGGCAAAATCCATCACCGCAAGCACTTTAAAATTGCTGGTACTGACGCCCCATGAACTTAATCTTTTGAGAGCATGGCGAACCACTAAGTCACCCGTCGAATGAGTGACGAGTAGAATTGGCTTGCCTTTAAAATTAGTATTATTCGATAGTGCGATGATCTGATTTTTTACATCTGTCGCAATCGTGCTTGTGATTCGCTCATTGCTATCCCACCAAATATAAGCATCTGCTTTGGCTTTCCAGGGGCCATTCCAGTAGACATTTTCTGCCCGGTATTTTAAATAATTATCATAAGAGCCATATTGGCTTGTTTTTGAACTTCTATTGCTGGTGTTCAAGTCTTCAGCTTGAAAACCATGTACTAACACTACTTTCATACCATCTAGGGACGCCTGACTAGTGACAGCCGCCGCAGATAAAATTAATCCCGCTAAACCTTTAACGAGTAATTTGGTGATGGTTTTGTTCATTTAGCATTGCTCCTTCATTTTTATTGTTACCCTAATGGGCGTTTTTTAAGGTGCGTCCTGCTTTACAGCTTCCAGTTTGTTTTTTATGACTTTTGTGACCGGTAACTCTTGGCTTCGAGTATTATTTTGTATGGGGATCGTTAGATAATTACAGCCTCGAACTGAGCCCTTGCAGAAGTCGTTTTCGCTCTTCTGCCAGGGGGTCTAAATAAGGTTTATCTTCATAGTCGTTAAAAGAATAGCCGTCTACCATGTATTCGTTTTGATCAACTTTTCCGGCGATGTCTCTGGGGATGAGTTCATCTGACCAGCGCTCAATGCGTATATTGTCGAGATAATACGGGCCTTCATCGCCGCCTTTTTTCAAAGCTTGTATATGCGCGTTGAGATTCAAGCTTGCAATACCTTCGGCAAGCCGGCCTTCTGCTTCCAAGTGGATAAGAGGACTTTGTGATTTTGAACTGTATAGAACAGCTGCCACATAGTAGTAACCAGGCAACTGGACATTCAGATTGACCGGAATAACAAGGTTTTCTGCAACCGGTTCACTAAAGCCTATTGAATCTAGTGAGGCTGTTTCATCGTTAATTTTGAAGGGCGCGCTAATGAATATATTGCGGCCATTCACATCGATATAAGCGCCCAAGTTCATTTCTATAGGCCAGTTGTTTGTGGTATATGCTTGAGTGTCAAACACCACAAAAGTAGTGTTTTCTTTTGTTTCTTGATAGCCCGATTCAGCTAGGGTTTCACCCTCAATACTCATTAATACCGTTCTGGTAGAAATGTTTGAGCCTTCTGGCGCATCAACGATATTAATTTTAGCTTTGATTGAATCCCCAAAGAAATAATTGCTTTGATCAAGCTCAATAGATACTTGGATTGGGGTTTCTAACTCATCAAAAGGAAAGGGTAATGATGATTGAGGCACGCTTGAATTTATGAACGCATTCACATGTTTCTCGTTGAGAATGGGCTGAGATGAAGGTGGGTATTGGCTGATCTCTTCGAACTGCATTAATGCATCCTCCACCTGAACGGAAATCATCGAAGATGACTCAATATCATCGGGTGAAGGCATATCAGTTGTTTGAGTAATTGCTTTAGACGGTGCACTGGCAGTTTGCATGTGAGAGCCAGCACTCATCTGATTATCTGAATGGCTTGCCAGTCCGCTTTCAGGTAGGTCTTCTCGAGAGGCATTAATCCAGACAGTGACAAACATGGCAATGCCGAGCGAAAGGCTGCCCACTAATTTTATTTTTGACATACAAATGCTCTTTTATTTTTGTTTTGGAACGTTTTTTTTTGGGGAAACTTTTTTGTCATTCTGGAAGGATCTTAGGTTTATTGGGGGCTTAGAGCGAGGTAAAGAAGGATGAATCAGGTCAAATTAGGTTAATTTCCTAAATAATAAATCAAGAGTGATAAGGCAGTCACATTATCCATAAGGACTTTATACATATGCATTCTTAGATCAAAGAATTACTTTTCTGGTTGAACACATTCTTCTCTGTTTGGGGAGGTTTGACAGCGAATTTTCCACAGCAGAGATAATGCCCGGCTGTCGAACTTATTACTAACTTTAAGAGTGAGTCTGATATTTTTATAAAGCTCTTCGAGTTCTTGTTTATTTTCCTGGGTAGTTTTAATCCAATATTTTCTGGGGATGGATGCTTCGGCTGTGTCAATCATCGAGATTATGGTCGGTAGTTTGTTAAATAGATAACGGCGCATCTGTACACCGAACTCGCTTGAAAATTCAGACTTACGTGAAATGGCTTGGATCATACCGTAAAAAAGTCGAATGTCCAGAATGCCCCCTTTGTCACCCAAACCGTCGTATAGCTCAAAGGTTTCATAAGCTAGAGCGGGCATGAAGGTGATATCAATATGGCCTTGATTAAAATACTCTGCGAAAGTAGATAGGGATGTTTGGATAGGCATTGCACCCGCTAGCTCGGCAAACATTTGGGTTTGAATATCACCGTTCAAAATACCGATTCGTTTACCGCGAAATTTATCGATATTATTAATGGATTTGTTGTTAACGAAAGCATACATCGAACCGACAGGTAAAGAAGCCACGACTTCGTAATCGCCATCGGACATTAAATCTGTTGCTTGAGGAGAGGTGATTGTGGCGAGCGTTTTTTTGAGTTTCTCTTCAGAGGTGATTCCGCCTATCGCATCTAAAGTTCCTGCAAACTGCACAAAATCGCGAGAAAGAATTGCGGTGACAATGCCAATATCACAGATGCCTGCTTTAAGGTCAGCCGCTACCTTGTTTTCATCTTCGTAAGGGATGAATTCGAGGCTTAGCCCCCAAGGAATGGCTTTGGCAACCAAGTCGGTAAAAAAAGACATTACCGGTCCTTGCATACCGACAGGATCCCAGGTGCATACTTTCTTTTTCTCTAGCGTTTGAGCCAAACTTACTTGGCTAAAAATTAAGAATATTGTGAGAGTTCTTAGAAAAAACATCATCTTTGCTTACCAGACTCGATCCTTGAAAAACGTCGTGTATTATCTATTACATAAGGGGAAAAGCCCAGTAAGATAGCGCTGAGTCGACAGATTTGAGACATGTTCCCGTTTTGCTGAAAACTGGGTCACAACTATAATTAAAAATACTTAACAATTAAATGCTTAAGGTTTACTGTTGCGCGAATTGTAAGCCATGGTTTAGCGTTCTAAATCGATTTGTCGAGCTCAGTGAGTGTATGAGTGATCAGACTAAGTTTACTGAACTGAGTCGACTGAGTTATTGTCTCAATTAATCATCAAGAGTTAGCAGGGAATGTCTTTCTACGAAATATTAATAGTTAATGCTCTCGAATCAATACAGTGCCAATTGAGGTTTTTGTTGCGTAGCATGAATATTGTTAAAAATATCTTTTCGCTTCCGAAATGGTCTTTCTTTTTGCTGCTTTTAGCTAGTCTGGGCATGTCTTCACTAAGCTTTGCTGAAGCACCACCGCATCTAGATTTTATTGGTGGGTATTATGAGGATGGTGAGTATCGTTGTTACAGTGAGCCCTGTTTTACGATTCATCGTGGTACCGATGCCGCAGCGTCCAGAATTAGGCCGTTTGCACCGCAAGACTGGCAAGCTAAACGGGGTGAATGTCAAAAGAGTTATACGCAAGTTTTAGCTGAAAAAAGCCTTGGTGAAGTTAAATACGCCAAGCATGAAGATTGTGTTTTTGTCATTGCGGGTGAATGGGTCGATGCCTATACCGGGCAGAAAGTTGACGATGTTCGTGTCATTGCTTTAGATCATAGAATAAGCCCTTATGAAGCGCACTTTTGGGGCGCTGCCTATTGGTCACAGGAACAACGCTTTGCCTTGTTAAATGACCC
>JBFJZQ010000078.1:0-11453 GCA_041622015.1 Oleiphilaceae bacterium | reverse complement strand
GCTTAGGCAATGACATTAAAAAGATCTAACAATCTTTACATTGTATAGTAAGCTGCCGAGCTTAAATTCTTAAGTCTTATTTTTAGAACGAAGCGTTCCAACAAGACGAACAATATACTGATCTTAAGGAATTTTAGCGACTCATCAAGTTTGCAATAGCTGCCACATCTTCTTGGCTGCTCAATAAACGTTCAACGGCTTCCTCGGCTTTTTCTTTGCTTATATGAAGCGTTTCGTAGAGGCTCTCATCAATTTCTTGTGGCCCACCCGGTAATAAACCATGTGAGGCAAGTAGGTGATGAGTGAGCTGTAATAAAGACGCATATTGAGCATGCTCATTGGCTGAAGCAGGGTTTTTCTGATGGCGTAATGCGCTGATAACTTCTTCTGGCATATTCCACACAGACATTAATTGCCCACCAATTTGCTCGCGGGTAATACCTAATAAGAAGTGTTCTATATATGCGGTATCTAAATGACGGTTTGCTTCAATGTAACGGCACATCAATTTGAAGTGGGGCGGAAAAATGTGTGCGAGCACCAAATAGCCAAAGTTATGCAATAAACCAGATAGGTAAGATAAGCCAAAACTCGGGCGAACTTTTGGGTCAATTTTGCTGATAACAGAGGTCGTGCCCAGTGCCATCCACATGGCTTGCTGCCAATACGGCGCAAAGCCTTTCGGCTGATCGATAGGTACTTTTAAAGTTTTACCTAAGGCTAAGCCCATGGCTAGGTTCATCACCATATCAAAGCCCAATACGCGAATAATGGCATCATGAACCGATTTAATGTTACCCGGTGCATTATAAAAAGAACTGGATGCCCAGCTCACAACCTGAGCAGCAAGGCTCGGGTCACGTTCAATAATATCGGCTAGCTCATCGGCGCCCGCATCGGGGTTAGCGCGAAGATGGATTATATCCTGAGCGCTTTGAGGCAGTGGTGGAAGTTCTAAGGTATCTTCCAAACGCTGTTTAATTCTTAAGGAGGTGAACTTCTCAATGGCTTGATTAATTTGCGCTAAGTCAGCCGAAGGCTTAGATATATTGCAATGAATTTGGGAGATTGGCACTACAAAGCTCGCCACTTTTGCCTTTTTAGTTAAGACGCTAAAGGCATTCTTAGACAGTTTAATAAGTTGATCGGGCGTTTCAGCTTCGAGGTAAATTTCGTCTAGCTCAAGTACTTGATCATCTATTATTGCCGGTAAACCGGTGATATCGGGAATAGCGGGTAATTTTGTTAATTCGTATTGTGCAATGACATTAGCCACATCTGCATCAGGCAAGGCTTCTAAGGTGCGGCCAAGCTTTTGATTAAGGGTATCGACATCTAACATGCCATTGGCTGGGTAAATAACCTGCACACGCCCTAGTACGTCACTCATTAGGAGCATTTTAATAATTTTATCGTGGCTGATGTTAGTGCTTGCCACAACTTGAGGCTGTTCTAATGCGCTGAGCTGTTCAGCGTTGGCTTCGAATACTTTGTTCACTAGGGCGGATATCATGGGTATAGACTCGTAATCATTCATGTAGTTATCCTAAGTGTAGATCAAAGTGGGCAGAGAGCTTTTAATATTTCGTTCTAATATGTAAATGCCTTATATATTATTTAGATAACCTTAGTATTACACTTCCCCGTACTGACGACGACTGCCAATCCAACGTTGTATCAATTGTTCACAAAGTTTTGTCTGGTTGAGCATACTTGGGGCAATCTTTTTCACCTCGGGTAACCAGTCTTGATCGCGCTGTAAATCCGCTAGTTTGAAGCTGATCATGCCGGTTTGTCGTGTACCTAATACTTCACCCGGGCCACGTAATTCAAGATCTTTTTCGGCAATCACAAAGCCATCATTACTTTCACGCATGACGTTTAGCCTTTCCTTGCCATTGGCAGATAAGGGTGGGTGATACATCAAGGCACAATAGCTTTGCAGGTTACCTCGTCCTACGCGGCCTCTTAATTGGTGAAGCTGTGCAAGCCCCAGGCGTTCGGGGTTTTCGATAATGATCAGGCTGGCATTGGGCACATCGACGCCGACTTCAATAACGGTGGTGGCGACTAGCACGTCAATTTTGCCGGCTTTGAAATAATCCATAATCAGGCTTTTATCTTTGGCTTTCATCCGGCCATGGACTAATCCGACCACTAAACCTTCCAATTGTTCTTGTAGCCATGCCAGGGTATCTTCTGCTGCTTGGCATTGAAGGGCTTCAGATTCTTCAATCAGGGTACAGACCCAATAAGCTTGGCAACCGCTTAAACAAGATTGGCGAACGCGATCGACCATGTCCATGCGGCGGCTATCGGGAATGGCGAAGGTTTCGATTTTTTGCCGACCGGGTGGTAGCTCATCAATCACCGAGGTGTCTAAGTCTGCATAGGCACTCATCGCCAAGGTTCGAGGAATGGGGGTTGCCGTCATAATCAGCTGATGGGGTACCCAGCCATTGGCTAAGCCTTTGTTTTTGAGAGAAAGCCGCTGATGCACACCAAAGCGATGCTGTTCATCAATAATGGCGAGAGCCAAGGAATGGAAGACAACATCCTCTTGAAATAAAGCGTGGGTGCCAATCACGATATTCGCTTCACCGGAACGAATGGCCTGTAAACTCTTTTCGCGGGTTTTGCCTTTGGTTTTGCCACTTAACCACGCAATATTGATCGGCTTTGTTTGGGCTATTTTAAGCGACTCAAACCATTGTTGAAAATTACTTAAATGCTGCTCGGCCAGAATTTCAGTGGGTGCCATGAGAGCAACCTGAGCACCGGCTTCCATCACTTGTAAGGCGGCTAAGGCGGCCACCACCGTTTTACCGGAACCGACATCGCCTTGTACCAAGCGCAGCATCGGGATACCGCGGGATAAATCCTGTTCAATATCCTTCACGACACGAGTCTGGGCATTGGTGAGGGAAAAAGGTAATAGCTCAAGAAACTCTGTACTTAAAGACTGCCTAGAGGCACTCTGTTGGTCCTTCATACAGACTAAGGCCGGGTGAGCTTGAACGCTCTGGCGCAGCTTTAACAAACTTAAATGATGCGCCAGTAGTTCTTCCACGATTAACCGAGACTGACAAATATGCCGACCTTCCAACAGCGCTAATTGATCAGCTTCGACCGGCGGTTGATGTAAGTAATAAAGCGCTTTTTTTAACTCGGGTAATTGATAGGCGGATCGCACTTCAGAAGGTAATAGATCTTGCACATCACAGCGATCTAACCAGCTTAATGCTTGTTGGCAGAGTGCGCGGAGTCGAGTTTGTTGCAGGCCTTCCGTTGCGGGATAGACGGGGGTGAGTCTGTCGGGCGCTTTGTTCTGTTCCCCTGTCATTACCGAGTATTCTGGGTGGTAAAACTCGACGCCTAATTTGCCTAAGCGGGCTTCTCCATAACAGCGCAACATCGTACCTTTGCTTAATTGCCGCGCTTGCGCGGCATTAAAATAATAGAAACGCAGGGTGACGGAACCGCTGTCATCACTAACCTTAACTTCTAAACTGCGTCGACGGCCTTGAACAACTCGACTACCTTCTACCTCCACTTCAAATAAGCCTTGCATGCCCGGGCGCAAGGCTGCGACGGTATGAATACGGGTTCGATCTTCATAGCGAAACGGTAAATGAAACAGTAAGTCTTGAAGATTGTGAATATCTAACTTGGCGAGGGTAGCCGTTAATTTTGCGCCGACGCCTTTTAACTGGCTAAGTTCTATGTCTGCAAGCGCTGGCATGAGTATCGGTTCTCGAGGTGTCGATCTATGAGTGTTAAAGCTGGCTGACATCTTCCATAGGGGATGATATGTTCAACTTTTGCTATGGCTAACGTATAAAGTAGATAAATCATATAGAAAAGGTAAAGTGCTATGCAAGGCAAACGTATTCTGGTTGTCGGTTATGGAAAACTGGGTCAACGCGTTGCGAATCATTTATCGCTTAATCACCCGGTGGTCGCCTTAAAACGAAGCCCTGTTGAGCCGGTCGCAAATATAACGATGTGCTTGGCTGATGTGACTAAGATTGAGAGCTTGAATGAGGCTTTTCCTAAATGCCTCCATGACGGCGTTGATTATCTGATCTATTGCCTCAGCCCGAGTGAACGTTCAGAGCAGGGTTATCGAGATGCGTATTTAACGGGTCTGAAAAACGTTTTGGCTAGCTTACCTGAGCCTGAAACATTGCAGCATATTATATTTATTTCCAGTACCAGTGTTTATCATCAGGAACAGGGTGAAGAAGTTGATGAACTAAGCCCCTGTCTGCCCAGTAGCTTTTCCGGAAAAGTGTTGTTAGAAGCCGAAACCTATCTTGCAGGTTTAGCCGTCGAAACCACGACGATTCGTTTCAGCGGTATTTACGGTGGCAGTCGAAGTCGCTTGATTGATCAGGTAAAGCATGCCTTGGAAATGGGTGAAACGTTAATAGCAGCCCCTGGCTATACCAATCGAATTCATGAAGATGACTGTCTTGGCTTTATCTGTCATTTGCAGGGCTTATTGGACCAAGGTCAGAAGGTAGAAGCGTGTTATGTTGGAACAGATTCTTGTCCGGTAGAGCAAGTGCATGTGTATGCTTATCTAGCGCAGCAGTTGCAGCCGGTGCCCAATGACAAAGGCTTACAGATTAATGTCTCTAAAGATGGAAAATCGCTGAGAAGAGCGGGTAGCAAACGATGCCAAAATGAACGTATGCTGAACAGTGGCTACACCCTCAAATATGCTTCATACAAGGAAGGCTACGACTTAAAGATCAAGCGCTAAGCTTAGTTCGATAACAAGGGCTATCAGTACTGTATAAGCTGTTGATGTTTAGTTTGCTGAGTTTTAAATATGTCTGCTTAAAGAAATAAGGTAGCCAGCATTGTTAATACAATGATAGCGATAATAGGAAAGGAAATAGTTGAAAAGGACTGTATAAGCTTAGGCCCATTATTAGATTTAACGGCACTGAAGGCCTCTTCTGCTCTATTCAAAATATCGGCTTTTAGTTCGATTGGAGAGCCCTCAATGATGTTTATTCGAATCGCCTCAATTTCTTCACGCGATAAAAAATTTAAGTAGGGCTCTGTTTCACTAAAGCATAAAATGATTGAGCGAATTTCATCTTCGTGTGAATTAGGCGAGCGAAGACAGAAAGGGCATTCTTCAAGTGCCTTCGATTTATTCTCACCACAGTAAATGCATACGTTTATCATTGTTTTTGTTTCTAATTTGGTTGAATAGCCCGTGTGAGTTTAAAACTTTGAGGTATTACTTGGTCAACGAAGCTGAGAATTCTAAAGTTCAAATTCAGTATATAACACATCATTTTTTTTCGCTGATTTTACTTTGTAAAGTATGGTATCGGCAGCGTCTAGAAGCGCTTGCAATTTAACGTCAGCTTGGTATCTTGAGTTGCAAAAACAGACGCCTAATGAAACGGTAACAGCGATGGACAGTTGGTCAGAGAGCTGACATTTTAAATTTCGAACTTCTGTTAAGAGTCTAGTGCAGAGCGTGTATAAATTTTCAATGTCGTCTGCCATATAACCTTAAAAAATTCTGGGTGTTTCGTCGATAACTTCATCGGTGGTGTAACCGTTGCCTTTTTCGAAGGCCGAGTTGACATATACAATACTTGGGACGAGGGGTGAGTCGATATTATCTGCCTCTGTTACGATAATACCTTGGGTATTTTCCATTAATTGATGAAATGAAAACTATTTTCTCTCTTCAGCGATATCATTAAATGTCAATTCAATAAAGCCGTTATCATTCTTGTCGGAGCCATGCCTGAATTAAGGATTAGCCCGTCTTAAAAAACCATTTACAACACATTTATGAAATGTCTTCCAGATAATTTGCATATCGAACTAGAGTCTTTAAGAAAATCGTTTTAACATAAAGTTCTTCATCCATCGCGTTGAGAATGATCTATGCCAACCTACAGCATGACGCTTCAAAATCAACGCTGGCAATTCGATAGTTTACGCGAACTGCTCGCTAAAGCCTCACCCTGTCGTTCGGGGGATATGCTGGCCGGCATTGCGGCCAACTCAGCCTTAGAGAGAGTGGCGGCACAAATGGCTTTAGCGGAGGTTCCGCTCAAACAGTTCTTAAATGAATTAGTGATACCTTATGAAGAGGATGAGGTCAGTCGACTGATCATCGATCAGCATTCCCAAGAAGCCTTCCATATTATTTCTTCCTTTACTGTCGGTGATTTACGCAACTGGTTAGTCTCCGACCTTGCTAATACACATTCCTTACAAGCGATTGCCTGGGGCTTAACGCCGGAAATGGTGGCCGCCGTTTCAAAAATTATGCGTGTTCAGGATTTAATCCTGGTGGCGCAGAAATGTGAGGTGATCACCTGTTTTCGAAACACAATAGGTTTGCAAGGTACCCTCTCTACTCGTTTGCAGCCGAATCATCCTAGCGATGATCCGACAGGTATCGCCGCGAGTATTCTGGATGGTTTAATGTACGGCAGTGGCGATGCCGTGATTGGTATTAATCCTGTTAGCGATAGCCCGCAAGCTGTGTTCACTTTAATGAAAATGCTCGATGAAGTGATTCAGCATTACGAGATTCCTACCCAATCCTGTGTCTTAACGCATGTCAGCACCCATTTAAAATTACTCGAACAAGGTGCACCTATAGACCTGGTCTTCCAGTCCATTGCGGGTACCGAAAAAGCCAATGAAAGTTTTGGTATTAATCTGGCGATGTTGCGGGAAGCCCATGATGCAGCCAAGCAATTAAAGCGGGGGGAAAACGTCATGTATTTTGAAACGGGTCAAGGCAGTGCCTTGTCGGCCAATGCCCATCATGGCGTCGACCAACAAACCTGTGAAGCCCGTGCCTACGCTGTTGCCCGAGAATTCAAACCCTTATTGGTGAATACTGTGGTAGGGTTTATTGGCCCGGAATACCTGTTCAATGGTAAGCAAATTATTCGCGCAGGCTTGGAAGATCATATGTCCGGCAAACTCCTTGGCTTACCCATGGGCTGTGATATTTGTTATACCAACCATGCTGATGCCGACCAGGATGATATGGACATGCTACTCACTCAGTTGGCCGTGGCGGGCGTCAACTTCATTATGGGCATTCCCGGTGGCGATGACATTATGTTGAACTATCAAACCACCAGTTTTCATGATGCACTTTATGTGCGCGAGGTGTTGGGGAAACGTCCTGCGCCAGAATTTGAAAAATGGTTAAGGGATGTTGGTATCTTTTCTGCCTCTGGCAAACCTGCTGTGAAGTCAGAATTACCAAGCCGTTTCCAACATATTCTGGGTAAGTTATGAAAAACGCTGACACCCATACACTGATTCGACAAGATGCGGTCATCGATAATCACTGGCAGGTACTAAAAAAATTTACCGATGCCAGAATCGGGCTTGGTCGTGCGGGCCCCAGCCAGACAACTAAAGATTTACTAGCCTTTCAACTGGCGCATGCTTGCGCTCAGGATGCCGTGAACACGCCGGTCAATTGGGTAGATGTCGAAACTTGCATCGAGGACTTATGCTTACCCTCTCTCCACTTACATAGCCAGGCAATCGATCGTCCGTGTTATTTACAGCGACCGGATTGGGGGCGGCGATTGGATGAGGACTCCCGAACCCGCTTAACAGCATGGCATGCTGAACAGGCTAAAGCCGCCGATTTTTGTATCGTCATCGCCGATGGACTCTCTGCGACAGGGATTGAAACACAAGCACCTTCCATGCTGAGACAGCTCATCGGGGATGCTCAACAGGCAGGGTTTTCCAGCCCGTTTGTATGTCTGGTCGATCAGGGGAGGGTCGCCATCGGCGATGAAATAGCTGAAGTATTGAATGCAGATTTGCTGGTGGTCATGATCGGAGAACGCCCGGGCTTGAGTTCCCCCAATAGTTTGGGCATATATTTTTCGTATCAGGCCAAAGTCGGATTTACTGATGCCAAACGCAATTGTTTATCTAATATTCGCCCTCAAGGTTTAAGCTTCTCTGACGCTAGTCAACGATTGATCTGGTTAATGACAGAGGCCAAGCAGAAAAAGATATCTGGCGTTATGCTTAAAGATGAAAGCCAACGAAACGCTGCCATCCAGACGAATACACCAGCAAATTTGTTAACAAAAGATTAAGGCATGAGAGACTTTAATGGTTATTTTATTCGTGTCGGGTAACACGAATGCCCATTGGTGGGGCTATCTCCGGATCGATAAGAATATCCAGCAACACCGGCCCGGTTTGATTAAACAAGGCAGGAAAATCTAAAGCCTCTAGCTCAGCAATTGTATTTATCCTGTAAGACTCAATCTTCATCGCTGCGGCGATCATGGCATAGTTAACGTCGGGAAGCTTATTGGCATGGTTTTCGTTGCCGACGAGTTTCTGTCCGTGGCGGACGGTCCCTAGCTGGCTGTCATTAAGAATCACAAATACCACGTTCAAGTGGTGCTGACAGGCGACACTGATTTCCTGTGAGTTCATGAGATAGCTGCCGTCTCCCATCAGGCATAAAATCGGCACTTCTCTATTAGCAAAAGCAGAACCAATGGCAGCTCCGGCTGCCCAGCCCATCGAGGCAAAGCTCATAGACATCCGTAGATGGTTAATCTGTTTAGCATGCTCAAAAATTGGTTTCCAGTAGTGAGTGGCCCAGAAAAAACTATTTCCAGCATCCGCGTAACAGCGGACCTCTGGCGGGGATAAACGACTCAAATAGGAAATCAGGCGGCGGGGGTTGATAGGGAAATCATTGCGATGGCAGTCAGCTTCATGAAGAAGTCTAACGTTATAGGAAGAACGTAAGTGCTCGACTGGCTTATGAGAAACAGGCTTATTCGCAAGACTCTTTTGCCATTGTTTGCAGATATAATCAAACACTGACTCCGGACTGCCCAGTACATTCAGTTTCGCCATATGGGAGCGAGCAAGTCTTTCGGGATTGGCATTCACATGGATCATCCGGTCGGTTAGAATGGTTGAGCCATCCCAGCCACACGTGGCGGTCTCGTCCAGATTGACACCCACGACCAGCACTGTTTCAGCCTGTGCTTCGAGCAGCTCCTGTCGGGCGCTTTCATGGCCGGCCATACCAAACACTCCCCGAAACAGCGGATGATCACTGGAGATCAGTCCTCGTCCCATGGGGGTGGTCACTACTGGCCATTGCCTGTATTCAGCGTACTTTAGCAAAGGCAGCAATGCACCTTCACAGCCTTCGCCGATTACCACGACGCCGGATTTCGACCCCCTCAGCAGAATTTCGAGTAATTTTAGGCACTTGTCATTAGGCGTAATAGTTTGCCCTTGAAAGGCAAAAAGAGAGGCCTGTTTTACGTCCATCTCTACATGTTGTTGAAAGATGTCGGAAGGAAAAGCCAAATGAACCGGCCCAGGGGTGGGTCCGGTAGCATGGCTTAGAGCGGCAAGAAGCTTAGGCTCCAATTGATCAATATGTGAGACAACCGTGTTATACCGGGTACAGCTACTAAACATCATCAGCGCATCCACTCCGACATTACTCATCTCTTGCATGGCACCGCGCCCCATGACCGAAGAGGGTGGCTGAGTCGTGATGACCAGCACCGGAATACTATCCACGAACGCATTGGCCACTGGTGTCATCATGTTAGTAAAGCCAGGGCCGGAGGTGGAACAGCAAACGGCAAGTCGACCACTTTCACGATAAAATCCATCCGCCATATACGCGGCACCACTTTCAGAACGGGACAGAATCCATTTCAGTCCGCCGCGCTTTTCACTAACAGCCGCAGCACTGACCAATGCGTCATTGTTCATGCCGGGCACACCAAATATACACGATATATCGAGCCGTTCGAGATAGCTTATCAGCCTGTCCGCGCACGAGTGATCGTGAAGTGGGAGATGCACTGTAAGCGTATTCTTGTCTACCATCAGCAATCTTCAGCCAAATAAATGTGTGGTTTTTATCAAAGAGAATAAAAGAAAAGCGAGCAAGAAAAATGCTACAGATATTCTCATTTTTTTATTGGTCGTTATGTTTAACACTAAACCAAATTAACGCGGCGATTTGTATGTCATAAACCCAATAATCTTTTTAATAGCGTCTCAATTAAGAAGCGGATGGACAGTTAATTTAGTCAACAACACTCCCGTGTCTTTTTGGCAAGTGTTTAAACTGCTGGAAGTTTATGACACTTTTTCTTTTTCGAAGAACAGATTATTAGCCATCCACTGGCTAGTAATAGTAATGTTCCTGGTTCAGAAACTTTAGTCACTTTACTGCCCTTGACAATAATGCTCTCATCAGGACCAAACTTGTAATCTAGAGAAATTTTGTATGCTTTCGTTGAATCAAAATTGTAATCAGAGTCAAAACTAATATTTACTGTTTTGTTCTGGGTTCCGTCGATAAAATTTCCCCCTAAAGCAGTTCCTAGTCCGTTTGACCAGTCAAGGGCACCTGTGGCTTTTGTCTTTGTCGGAGCATTCCATTTAGTTGGTTCAACAAAATCGCTGTATTCTCATACACTAGTCACATCGCCTTCTAGGCCAGAGATATGTAGCTAGTTACCGTCCTTTGTTTGATGCCTCCTGTCCATGTCAAAGTGAACGACCAATTGGCATCGCCAAATATGTTACCATCAATGACATTGAGGGTGAGGTCCGCATTGGTAAAACTATGTGTGATGGGCATTGCTCTGCTTTCAGTAATAACAAGAAGCAAACTGACTGTTAAGATAACAAGGTTAAACAATGACTTTTTAGCAACGAGTAAATTCATATCGATTTCCCCTTTTTTTAGAATAGCTAGAACAAACAGCACTTTCCTTTATGCATACAACCTTAGATGAGTCGAGATGACGCAGTTGATTACAGTAAGTGTCGGCTCTATTGGTTCGAGATAAATAAAATCAGTGAAGATATTAAATTTGAACAGTGTAAAACTAGGAAAAGATGGGAATACTAGATGGCAACTTCAAATACTTGGCTATCTACAACTCCTTTCGCATACAGCACGCTACTATCTTTGGCCTAAAAAATACCTATGTCAAATTAAAACATAATTCTCAAAAGGTTCGCTTGCGAATGGCTTGAGGTCAGACGCCAGTAAACATAGAGACTGTGCATCATTTATATTGGGATAGCGCAATACCTCTTAAATAATGCTCGATGTCTGTCATAGTATATATCGGCTTAAAAAGTAGTGAATTTGTATTTACATCGAAGTGTTTCTTAATACCCTATAGGCTCATTTTGAGAAGATAGTGGCAATAATTTCCGCCTATTTGGCTTTGACGGACACCGAAGACAGAGTTTTTTATTGGTACTAAATTATCGAGTCGCAGCTTAGATGATTAAGCTTTATTTTAAGTGGAGAACAGTTTATGAATATGAGTGTCGGTTTAAATCTATTTTTCGTATGTCTATTTTCAATACTTACTTTCTTAAATAATGATGCTTTGATCAATCTATTG
>JBFJZQ010000077.1:0-11508 GCA_041622015.1 Oleiphilaceae bacterium | reverse complement strand
CCAGAACTTATCTCCCCGCGTATTGCTCTAGGACACTGTAAATTAATCCTTAAAAGTATTTACAGAAAATGTACTACGCAAGGTAAACAGAAACGAAAAAAGCGTTTCTATCCGTCCATCAGGGAGAAAATTTTATGAAATTAAGACTTAACACATTAACAGCCGCAATTGGCGCACTCACTCTAGGCGCCGCTCTAACGTCACCCACGATGGCATCGAGCCACCGAGAAGCGCCTTTTTTGACCGGTATGCCAAAAGTAGATGGTACTGACTTTTACATGTTCCGTAGTTATGAAGAGGGGCGTGAGGATTATGTGACCTTGGTTGCCAATTACCTACCGCTTCAAGATGGCTACGGCGGCCCTAACTATTTTGATCTACAAGAAAATGCGTTATATGAAATTCATCTAGATCAAAATGGCGACGCAATTGAAGATCTAACCTTTAGCTTCCGATTCTTTACAGAAACTCAAGATTTGGCTTTAAATATCGAAGGCAACTCCGTCTCTGTACCCCTCAAAAATATTGGTCAAATTGGACCCGATATAGGCGATACCGGTTTGCTTAACGTCAAGCAAACGTATTCCATTACTCAAATCGAAGGGGATCGACGTCAAGGCACCCGCACCTCAGTGCTTAACCAGCTTGATGGTAGTAGCATGTTTGCGCGTCCTGCTGACAATATTGGTACGAAATCTATTCCTGACTACGATGCCTACGCGACGGCGCATATTCATGAAGTCTCGATCCCCGGCTGTGCGACCACCGGCAAGGTTTTTGTGGGCCAGCGACAAGACCCTTTTGCGGTGAATTTAGGTGAAATCTTCGACCTGGTTAACTTAAACCCATTAGGCGCGCCTGATGCACGACCAAACGCCATCGCTGATAAAAACGTCACATCGATTGTCATGGAATTACCCATTTCATGCATAACCAACGGTTCAGAACCTGTGATTGGTGCTTGGACGACGGCGAGCATTCGTCAGGCACAAATCATCAATCCCTCTCCAAATTATGACAATGGCAAAGCTTCCTCGGTTGTAGGTGGGGCATGGACGCAAGTGTCTCGATTAGGTATGCCTTTGGTGAACGAAGTGGTTATCGGGCTAAAAGATAAAGACCGTTTCAATACCAGTGAGCCAAAGGATGATGGTCAATTTGCGACGTATGTGACGCACCCAACGATGCCAGAATTACTGGAGATTCTATTTCCAGGCACCGCGGTTGCCCCCAACTTATTTCCACGAACCGACTTGGTTGAAGCATTTTTAACGGGTGTCACGGGCGTCAACCAGCCTGCCGCTGTAGTAGGTTCTGAAATGCTTCGTTTAAACACATCAACTGCACCAACCGCTGCGGCTGACCAAAATAATCTGGGTGTACTGGGTGGTGATTTAGCCGGTTTCCCGAATGGCCGTCGCCCTGGTGATGATGTCGTTGACTCGGTATTACGGGTCGCCATGGGGGCCTTAATTGCTGATGAAGAAGTGGCACCAAACCGAGCTGCGCCTTTAACAGATGGGGCAACGGTGAGTGCGCAAGACTTTTCGACGCAATTCCCGTACTTGGTCTCGCCAATCCCTGGAGCAGCCCCATCAGCTGAATAAGCAATGCGGCAAGTATTGCCGCTCTATTGAATGAACGACGGAGACGATGACATGAAAGTACTATATATAGCGCTGATCGCGAGCCTGCTTATGGCGTGTAACAACAGCAGCGATAAGACAACAACGAAAGCAAGCACTGTCGGGGCATTAGCCTTGAATATGATCGAAACGCAAACCACAGATGAGGGTGCACCGCTTGATATAAACGCTATCGAGTTTAAATCTGAGGAAAGGGTCGATGAGTATATTGATGCTGACTTTTAAGTCCCGCGGGATGCAAATCGCTTCAAACTCAGCTTACCCAGCACGGCGCATCTGCGCCGCTGCTGCGGTTCTCTGCTTAAGCTTTTGTTTTTCTAGTGTATCACTGGCATTTAATGGCGATAGTTCGGAGCCTTTTTTGCCTGAACTAAAAGAAACGGTGTTAATACGCGACTATCCTGTTATCCGTCATGCTTCGATGTCTGAAAACGCACAGGTGCCTGAACGTATTCAGCAAATCCGGATATTACTGAAATATGGGCTCGAACACTCGGACTCACAATCTCTGGGTTATGCTCAAGGTTTATTGAACTATTGGCAGAATGCTGAAAATGTGCCTGACGATGTTCGCTTGTATCGCGCCATTATTGCCCAGCAACAACATGCTTTTGACAGAGCACTGAGCGATTTAGCTATTGTCTTGGAACACAATCCTCAGCACAGCCAAGCACGCGCTACCCGCGCAGCGATTCATTTAGCAATGGGGAATTATGAGCGCGCAGCAGAAGATTGTCGTGCGACAGCATTAACTGCAGACCCCCTTCAAACTGCAAATTGCTTAGCACAAGTTCAGGGCCCACGCGGTCAAGCTCGTGTGATGGCCGAGCGCTTAGAAAATTTACTGACACTCAATAGCAATGTTGATATAAATTTGAAACGTGAAGTGCTCACAACACTGGGGGATCTGTACGTGATGATGAAAAATCAAAAACGCGCACAACTCGCCTATACCGAAGCCTTAGCGATTTCTCCAAACCATCCTTATCTTGTTGCGCAATTCAGTGAATTGCTGATTCAGCACGAAGAATATGAAGAACTTGCTGGCTTCTTACGAGAGCTGAAAAGTACCCTCGGTACGCGTTTATATCAAGCTATCGCAGAACGTAATCAAAGAACTACCAAAGAATTGTGGAAGGTAAGTGCTGCTAGCATTCGAAATGAGTTAGAAATGATCGATTCTCGCGAAGATTCAGACACCGCAAAATACTGGGCTTTCTATTTTTTATATATTGAACCGGACGAACAACAAGCACTGCAATACGCTCAGCTCAACTGGCAAAGCCAAAAATCACTATCAGATGCGCGGCTATTGAAACGTGCGGCCGAGGCAGCCAATGACACCAAGCAATTAACGCGCTTAGATGCGTGGCTGAATGAACGGGCAATTGTCGATAGTAGTTTACAGTCTATTGCTACGAAAAATTAAACTCGATTTAAGCAAAACGCACTAAACAATGCCAAACAAAGCGTAAATGAGAAAGTAGATGAATATAAAATCAAACACTCCCGCCTTAAAAATATTATGTTTGCTTAGTACATGGTGTTTCTTATTCATTGCCAATAGCAGTCACGCGCATTCAACGAATCAAAGCATCATGAAGCTAAGTGAAAGCCAAGGCGTGCTGTCGGGTGAATGGAGCGTTCCGCTTAAATTTCTCGACATGGTGCTCGACCTTGATGTAGAGCAAGACCAAAAAATCACCTGGGAAGAAGTGCTTCTGGCTCAACCGCGACTTGAACGTTATCTCAATCAGGGCGTAAGTTTTAAACAAAATGGCAGTACAACGGCTGAGTGTACGATCAGTATTGAACGCATGATGCTCCAACATTTACGCGAGGGGCCGGCTTTATTTTTGCCGTTTTCAGTGAATTGTCCAGAAACTATTTCGCGCTTTAGCTTAGTCAGTATTGATTACCAACTATTCTTCAAACAAGACCCTTGGCATCGTGGCTTTATACGCTATCAATCTCGTGATATAGAGCAACAATTTATTGCCTCGCCCACAAATTATCGATTTGAATTGAGTGAATCAACGCCTTCTTTGTTTTCTCAAACTGGGCAATTTATTACTGAGGGTATTTGGCATATTTGGATCGGCCTAGATCACATTCTGTTTTTGATCGCCTTGTTATTTCCTGCGGTGTTTTTTTATCAAAACCAACTTGGTGAAACGGCATTGAAGCAGCGTATCCACAGCCGATTTACTCCCATGCTTATCGATACACTGAAAATTGTCACCGCGTTTACCTTGTCACATTCAATGACATTAGGTTTAGCGGCTTTCGAGATCGTGACCTTGCCCTCGGTGATGGTGGAAATAGCGATTGCTGCCTCCGTGGTATTCAGTGCTTTATTGATCTGGCTACCTCGGTGGCAAGGCTTTCGCTGGCAATTAGCCTTTGCCTTCGGGTTTATCCACGGCTTCGGGTTCGCCAATGTCTTAGGTGACCTGACGCTGCCTCAAGAAAGCTTTGCCTTGTGCTTATTTGCATTTAACGTAGGTGTGGAGTTGGGGCAACTTGCTATTGTGGCCATCGTACTACCGCTGATGTATTGCTTACGAAACCTGAAGGTTTACACGCAAGTAGGAATTCCGCTTGCGATGAACATGATAGCCTTGCTGGGCATGTTCTGGATTATTGAACGCAGCGCAGCTTGGTGAAAGCTTGCGCAGCTTTGATGTCTCGACCAAAGACTATTTTTTCCGCTTAAAAAAACCAAGTTTAGGTGTGGTAGCATCATCCTGATCTTGATTAATGACCTGACCTTTTATGTCTTTTATCGGAGAAAAGTTCACAAATAAATTGTGTTGAGGCGCAATATAACTTATGGCTTTAACGATACTGCCTAGCGCTGAGAGTAAGTGTTCTTCAGCTTTCTCAAGCTCCTTAGTGGCGCTATTCAGACGTTGCTCTTGGGTCATAAAGCGCCCTTCTTGGGCAACTTCTTTTTCAGCTTTGAAGATGATCTTTTGAATACGTTCTATTGCCTGCTCTTGAGCTAAGCGAAGTTCATTTCGCAGGGGGTTGATAAGTGCATCCAAGCGGTGTGAAATATTTTTACCTAGCATAGTGTCGATCTCCTTTTTTGTTTATTCCATCAAACTTAACTTTTACATCCGACAGGGTCTTCCATTATTCCTGAAACAGCAAGTGCTTCTTTTATTTAGAAAAAGAAACTTTCGTTAAACCCTTTCAGTCACTTTTCGACTAGACGAAAAGAACACCCAAGCAAAAAAAGCCATAAAAGCAAAATCATTGAGGCCATAGATGCTGTAAAAAATCCCTGCGAACATATCTGAAGCAAAAACGTCGCCAATGCTATTCTCTAGGTGCCAATTGACCCAGACTGCTGCATAAATAAGTTTCTCTATAGCAAAGGTACCCGCAAGCCATTTTATGTTTGTAGTGATATTGGCAGCGGAAAGATACGCGAGACCCCAGATAACAATCATAAGCAGGCCAAAGTTAGACATGACCACAGGATCTGCTTCGTTAATAGCAGTATTGGTAAACCCTCGTGAAAATATCAGGACACTAAAATTCATCAGTGCAGCGAGGATAAAACCGTTTTTTATTAAGGTTTGATTCATATATGCCTCTATGTTTAAGAACTGAAAATATAGTCAAATTTGAACGAGGCCTTGCTCTTTAACAACAGGCCTCGTTGTTGTTTGGGTTCATCGCTCTGTCGTTATTTTTCGCCAAAAAGTTCATGGTATTTTTAAAACCGCGTCACAGAGAGCAAGCTAACTCATTGCTTTAAACGATTCTTATTGGACGCAATGATGCGCTTAATTTAAAACTCAAATAGGGCAATATTCAAATCCATCGCTATTTTTAATGGTTGCTTTTTAAGGGTGACGATGAATTAACTTGGCCTTACAGACGTCCAATAGAGCCTTTTCGCTTTTTTGAACAGATACCTGATTTCATAATTACTCGTTATGTCGTGTCTATTGAGTAACCATTTCTGAGCGGCTTCATAGGCCGCTTCGAAATTATCTTCTTTGAGCACAATTTCAGTTTGCTTTGCTTTCGCATAGAGTGAAAAACACTCATAGGATGGTCGGTTTTTTCGTTCCCGCCATGTTCTGCGCAAACCTTTAACGCTGCCATCGGGGGCAAATAATTTATTAATCGCTAAATCGGCTTCCATCCTTCGGATGTTTAATTGTTTTTTTAGTTCAGCATCTCTTTCACAGGCCAGCTGTTTGGCTTTTTTAGCGCCTAAGCGAGTGATGGAAAAATACTCATTTATACCCAGTGCTTTAACCTGGACACGGTAGCGGAGAGGGTTATTTTTATTCGGATGAAGCATCACACCCATATTGAAATCTCCCAATTTAAATAGAACTTAGTTGTTGCCGGATGTAGAGTATAGCGCTATCTGGCCCAAAATTCCGATATTATGCACAGTGCAGAATGCAATTCAATATCTGTTGTTAGTTAAAGGGCTTGTTTAAGAATGGTGATGCGACCTGGAAAGCAATAAAGGCTTCACTTAGTGTCTAATTTAACTAGTGTCTAATTTAACTGTCACTAAGTGAAGCCTTTAGGTTCTCTTGCTTTTATGATGAGGGGGATTATTTACCGTGCTTGCAGCAAGGTGACATCAATTTGGTAAATCGTGGTGGTACCGCTGACTTCATTGCCCACAATAATTAAGGGGTGATTGTTTGGGCTATCATCGGCGGAAACAAACTGGATGCTCTCGGGGCCTAAGTCACCGGCATCTAATTCATTGCCAGGGATCGAATAATCTTTAAAGCCTAAACCGAAAATGCGCTCGATGCTCAGCGTTGCCATATCAATCACCGCAATGGCATTGTTTTCTTGTAGGGCGACATAAGCTTGTGAGCCATCTTGAGAAATAGTGACATATTCAGGTTCAACACTTTGCGCCACGCTCGCGTTATAGCCATCCACGACCATTTTATCTGTTGGCAGCTCGCTGTTTCGGTTTTCACCGGCATTAAAGTCTGTGAACGAAATGGCTGTTAATGAGAATTCTGGCAGACTAATCACACTGACGCTGCCTTCAGGGTCGATGCTGTAATCATCATTCGGCTCACCTTCATTGGCGATCACAACCTTGGCACCATCGGGTGTAAAGGTGAGCATATCAGGCAAGGCACCCACTTCAACCGCCGAGGCAAAACTTAAATCGCTCAGATTCAAAAACACCACTCAGCCATTATCGGTTTTAGGGTTGGCTTCAACGGCGACTGCAACAAAGGTGTTGTTTACCGCAAGGCTATTTGCTAGGCCGACTAAGTTTGCCTCAGCAACGATGGCTTCATCGACAAGCATTTGTTTTAAATTAATATTAGTCAGCAAGCTAGGTGAGCTTAAATCTGATGCCGAAAACACATCAATCGCACCGCTGTCGGCATTGACGGTAAAGATGCGTTGGTTGTCTTGGTCGAAGGCAACGATTTCAGCCACACTCACGGCAAAGCCCTGAGACTCAGTTCGACCCAATTCGAGCAAAGAAATAACTTGGCCTGCGCCATTCGCACCGGCTTGGCCAGCGTCACCTTTTGAACAAGCATTGAGTAAAATGGCTGAAGCTGACAGCAAAAAATTGAACCATAGCGTTTAAAAGAAGGGGGAGGATAATCGCATTGTGTCTCCGTGCCGGTTTGCGGCATCGTTATAAGATTTAAGTGAATTGAATAATTTGATGAAAATCTTATGAGCGATGGATGACACTTTGGTGACAGAAATGTTTAAGAAAGATGACGAATGAGTATGCGTTCGAAAGGTAGGTTCGTTTTGACTACGTCATTTGACGTAGTCGATTTCGTCAATTGCCGATAACCCCTCTTTTCCTCCTTGTGAATAATGACCCTCGACGCATGAAAAAATCATTCGCTTGAGGAAGGTAAAAACAATGAAATTTAAATCCATGTTAAAAGGTGTTGTATTAGGAGCAAGCGCATCTGTGTTTGCGATGAGTGCTGTGGCAGCAGATACCATTAAAGTTGGTGTTTTGCATTCTCTATCAGGTACGATGGCAATCAGTGAAACCACGCTGAAAGATACTGTTCTGATGATGATCGAAGAACAGAACAAAAAAGGTGGTTTGTTGGGTAAGAAACTAGAGCCTGTTGTGGTTGACCCTGCGTCAAACTGGCCCTTGTTTGCTGAAAAAACCCGTGAACTTTTAACCAAGGACAAAGTCGATGTTATTTTCGGTTGCTGGACTTCGGTATCACGTAAGTCAGTGTTACCAGTTATTGAAGAGCTTAATGGTTTACTTTTTTACCCTGTTCAGTACGAGGGTGAGGAATCATCTAAGAATGTATTCTACACAGGCGCAGCGCCAAACCAGCAGGCTATTCCAGCTGTAGATTACTTGATGAACGAAATCGGCGTGAAGCGTTGGGTTCTTGCGGGCACCGATTACGTTTACCCACGTACTACGAACAAAGTCTTAGAAGCGTATCTACAAGCTAAAGGCGTAGATAAAAAAGACATCATGATCAACTACACGCCTTTCGGTCACTCTGATTGGCAGTCAATCGTATCGGATATCAAATCATTCGGTAGCAAAGGTAAGAAAACAGCGGTTGTTTCAACCATCAATGGTGATGCAAACGTTCCTTTCTATAAAGAGTTAGGTAACCAAGGCGTGTCTGCAGAAGACATTCCAGTGGTGGCATTCTCTGTCGGTGAAGAAGAACTTTCAGGTATCGATACTAAGCCGCTTGTTGGTCACTTAGCGGCATGGAACTACTTCCAAAGTGTTGAAAACGAAGCAAACACGCAGTTCATCGAAAGCTGGAAAAGCTACATCAAAGACGACAAGCGTGTGACTAACGACCCGATGGAAGCAACCTACATCGGTTTCAACATGTGGGCAAAAGCAGTTGAGAAAGTGGGTACCACTGACGTCGATGCAGTTGAACAGGGCATGATCGGTATTACCACTCCAAACTTGACTGGCGGTATTGCTGTGATGAACGCTAACCACCACTTAAGCAAGCCAGTATTGATTGGTGAGATCCAAGACGACGGTCAGCTTGAAGTTGTTTGGGAAACCAAAGATACCGTCATCGGTGATGCATGGTCAGACTTCCTACCAGGTTCAAAAGACTTGATAGCAGATTGGACTAAGCCAGTAAACTGCGGCAACTTCAACATCAAAACGGCTACATGTTCAGGCCAGAACTTCTAAGAAGCTTAGTGAAAATTATAAGTTTGAACACTGTTATAGGGTGCGCTTGCGCACCGAAAAAAACGCACGAGTTTATGGTGCGCAAGCACACCCTATATAGACAGTCACCAAGCTTTTAATTACTTGTAATATCCAAATTAACTGGCTCTTTTGAGCCAGTTAATCCTTACAACGAAAACTTTAAATGAACACCTTATTAGAAACGCTAGCCAGAAAATCTGTTGTGAATTTTCGCGGTGAAAACGTTCATAGCGCAGTAAACACTTAAACACTCTCGATTCGAGAACTTCAGACTCTAATCAACAAACTAATTATCCCAACGGTGGAGTAAGCACGTGAAAACACGCCCGATTATCCTCGTCTTGATGGTGCTACTAATTGGTTCGGCTTTTGCTTCTGTCGTGTCGGCACAAGTATCGGCAAACTATGACGGTTTGCGTGCTGAGCTAAAAGACAGCGCCAGACTGAATGAGCTCTTAATAGAACTAACAGAAGTGAAACTAAATAAAGCCGTTCCTGTTCTCAATGAGCTAGAAAAGATAGGCGGCGAAGATATGCTGCCCTTATTTCAAACGATGTTGAAAGGCGACTTATACTATCTCAAAAAAGATAAGTCCCTTGTTGCAAAACACGATGATGTTTTTAAAGCTGTGTTTAATGGCGAAGTCATTGAAGGCATAAAGCGTTCAGCGACCAAGAAAGTAAAAGTGAACAATAAACTGCGCCGGGTGTTGCGTGAATCTATTTCCCGTATCCAATTAAATTCCCCAAAAGCCGATGTGCGTGAAAAGGCGATTATTTCGCTGTTGTCAGAGCTGGATAGCAGCATTGTTAAAACCTTAAACGAGCGTAAAGCGCTTGAAAAAGATGAAGATGTGCTGGATATCATGGACGTGGCTTTTGCCATGTATACCGTTCAAACAAGTGAAAGTGTGGCAGAAAAAGTCGAGGCTATTAAATTCTTAGGCGGGCGCCTTGAAAACGATGTGCGTAACCTGCTTATCCAAGTCAAAGAAAATACAGATAACGCCCAAATCAAAGCGGCGGTCGCTAAAGCTTTAAAGTCGATTGAACAGCGTGTCGAAAACTTCCAGTTTGTCGATAAATTATTTTTTGGCCTAAGTCTCGGCTCCGTGTTGCTGTTAGCTGCGATCGGCCTTGCCATTACCTTTGGCGTGATGGGCGTGATCAATATGGCGCATGGTGAAATGATTATGCTCGGTGCCTATACAACTTATGTGGTGCAAATGTTTATTCCTGTCGATTACTCGATCTGGGTGGCCATTCCGGCTGCGTTTGTGGTTTCCGGTTTGGTGGGAATTTTGATCGAGCGCGGGGTGATTCGTCACTTGCATGGTCGTCCGCTGGAAACCTTGCTCGCCACTTTCGGTATTAGCTTAATTCTTCAGCAATTGGTTAGAACCATCTTTTCACCGTTGAACAGACAGGTGGAGTCGCCTTCTTGGATGAGCGGGTCTTTAGATATTAATCCAGTGTTATCACTCACCATGAACCGACTATATATTCTGGCCTTTGCCTTATTGGTCTTTGGCTTACTTCTATTAGTTTTGAATAAAACATCTCTCGGCTTGAATGTCCGTGCCGTTGCCCAGAATCGTAGCATGGCAAAAGCCATGGGTATTCGGACTGATCGCGTCGATGCCATGACTTTCGGTTTAGGCTCGGGTATTGCGGGTATGGCCGGTGTGGCCTTAAGTCAGTTGACTAACGTCGGCCCTAACCTTGGTCAAGCTTATATTATCGACTCGTTTATGGTCGTGGTCTTCGGTGGTGTCGGTAACCTTTGGGGTACCTTGGTGGCTGGTTTCAGCTTAGGCATTGCCAATAAGTTTATCGAACCGATTACCGGCGCGGTGTTAGCGAGCATCTTGGTCTTAGTCTTTATTATTCTATTTATTCAGAAACGTCCTAAAGGTCTGTTTCCTCAGAAAGGGAGAGCAGCAGAATGAGCATCCTAAATACGATTTTTGATCGGGGCGATCAGCCCGGAAGCCGCACTTTTCCTTTTGTCGTTTTACTGTTAGTCGTGACGTTTTATTCGTCGATTAGTAACTTGGTATTTCCCGCTGACTCGATGTTTTATGTCAGCACTTACACCATTACCTTATTGGGTAAGTACTTATGCTACGCCATGTTGGCGATGGCGGTGGACGTGATCTGGGGCTACTGCGGTATTTTGAGTCTAGGTCATGGTGCCTTCTTTGCGCTCGGTGGTTATGCCATGGGTATGTACCTGATGCGTCAGATTGGTGACCGAGGTGTCTACGGTAACCCAGAACTGCCCGACTTTATGGTGTTCCTGAATTGGACAGAACTGCCTTGGTACTGGCAGGGCATGGATCAATTCTGGTTTGCCATGATTATGGTGGCGCTGGTACCTGGTATCTTAGCCTTTGTCTTCGGTTGGTTAGCCTTCCGTTCACGCGTTACCGGTGTCTATTTGTCGATCATGACGCAAGCACTTACTTACGCGCTACTGCTTGCTTTCTTTAGAAATGAAATGGGTTTTGGTGGTAATAACGGCCTGACCGACTTCAAAGATATCCTCGGCTTTAGTTTGCAGGAAGATACCACGCGGGTAGCCTTGTTTATCACCACAGCCATTATGCTGATTATTGTATTACTGCTTAGCCAAGCCATCTTCAAATCGCGCTT
>JBFJZQ010000076.1:0-11616 GCA_041622015.1 Oleiphilaceae bacterium | reverse complement strand
GGGTCAGTGACATTGCCAAGAATATCACCTTTTTTGACTCTATCACCCAGTTCAACAACACTAAATAGAATGCCGCCCCGTTCAGCTCTCACCCAAGTAGACTTGTAATAAACGGGTTCGGGTTTACCCCAAGTGAAAAGACGGTCATACATACCCATTCGATGCAGAAGGCTATTAATACTCTTAACGCCAATCTCTACCTGCTCTGCCTGTAGACGATTTGACTCACCGATTTCAAGTGTGACGGCAGGAATGTTTTGCTTGGCAGCAGCCCATCTCAACATGCCTTCATCGCCTGGGCTGTGAACAACCACGATATCATCAAAAAACTCTGTAAACTCAACCGCCTGAGCATTTTTCATGTCGGCGCGTAACTGAGGTAAATTAGTTCGTCTTAAAGAGCCAGTATGCAAATCAACCAGAGCGTCACAGTGAGTGATGACTTCTTTAAATAATGAATAAGCGATTCGTGACGCTAAACTGCCCTGAGGTGTGCCTGGAAAGAAACGATTTAAATCCCGACGATCTGCTAAATAACGCGAATTTCTCTGGAAGCCCTGAAGATTGACGATGGGGACGCCGATGATTCTACCCTTGAGTTTTTTGGGGTCTATGTCATACATAACCCGGCGGACAACTTCAATGCCATTCAATTCATCTCCGTGAATAGCCGCCATCAGACAAAAAGTTTTACCCGGCTGGTCACCGTTGATTACTAAAACAGGAACCGGTGTTGCTAAACCCGCGATGGCAATCCCCGGTGTCCAGCCTAAACGGGTGGCGGTGCCCGGCGCGACTTCTGCACCCAGAATCACAAAAGGTTGTGGCGCCATTACTACAGGCCTTGTTTCGCTGTCGGATGAAGGTGTTATGGCTTCAGCGTTTTTTTCATCGGCTTCATTCGGCATATCTGAAGCCGTTGGAGTTTCCGAAGCGACATCAGAGTTTTCTGAGTCGGGTTTGGCGGCGTCAATGCTTTCTGTTGTCGAGAGTGGTGTCTCGTCAACGCTAGTTTTGGCGTTCTTGGTTTTGGCAGATTTAGACTTGATTTTTTTGGGGGACGTGTGTGTTTCGAGTAAAGCTTCAGGTGGGGGAGCAACTTCTTTTAGATCAATGTTGGGAGCGACCACATTGTGGCTGAGCGTGTCTTGGTCTTTAGACATCATAGCATCTTGTGTTATCGATTCAGCTGTATTGCTTGAAATTGATTCACTAGGTGGGTCAGATTGCTCGGCAAAAGCCAAGCCAGAAAAGCTTGAGATTAATAAGGCAAGTAGTGTGCTTCGTAGTTTTGAAAAGTGATCAGACTGCTTTGTATTAGTCTTTATTACAGTAAACATAAAATTCAGTTGCATGGTTATTTCTCTAATTTAACCGCAAAAGCGATCCGTTCATCGACACTTTTCGGTAGTTCCCCAATCGCTTCTACTTGCTGGAGTTTCTTTAATAGACCCAGTTGATTCGCGAGTTGTATATTTAATCCAGGGCGTGCATTCAGCTCTAACATCAGAGGGCCAAGTTCCCGATCCATCACAATATCAACGCCAAGATAACCCAAGCCCACCGTATCCGCACATTTAACCGCGGTATGTAATATTTGTTGCCAATGAGGGATTTCTATGGAGGTAACGGCGTATCCAGTATCCGGGTGCTTATCCTCTATTCTATTGTGATGTACGCCGGAACAACTCACTCCGCTTGCGATATCGATGCCAATGCCCATTGCCCCTTGGTGCAGGTTAGCTTTGCCGTCAGACTCTCTGGTGGGCAAACGGATCATGGCTGATACCGGTACGCCCCGAAAAACGATGATGCGAATATCGGGCACACCCCGGTAGATAATATGTTCAAAAAATGGATCAAACTGCACACAATATTCGATAATAGCCATATCAGGTAAACCACCAAGGCTATACATCCCACTTAAAATATTCGAGACGTGGTGTTCTATTGCATCAATGTTGATCAGTTCGCCACCGGCTTTCTGATACCCCTTATTGAAGCGCCCGCTGACCACTAAAATACCATTACCACCACTTCCATGAGCCGGTTTAATGACAAACTGCTGTCGATCTTTGAGCATTTTTTCCAGGTCACGTATCTGGTGCTGAATTTCAATAACGCCATATAAGGCAGGAACGGCTATGCCATTCTTTAAGGCGAGCTGTTTAGTAATAAGCTTATTATCGACTAGTGGATAAAGGCGTCTTGGGTTATAGCGCATGATGTAATCAGCATTGCGTTTATTCATGCCCAAAATGCCTTTTTCACGTAACTTCCGAGGCATTACCCACCAACGGGGCCATTTCAATAAGCCCATTTATTTGTCCTCAGCGACAATGGCGCGAAAACGCCGAAGCTCTGATAAACGGTATCCGGTATAACGTCCCATCAAGAGGCAAAGTGCCAGTACCACAAAGAGCAGTTCTGGAAAAACAAACATGAGGTACATCAAGTTTTCGTTGGTCATGACCAAATAGCCAAGGCAGGCAACAGCTAAACTTCCCAGCCCTTGCATGATCGCTTCCTGAGCACCATTTTCTTCCCAAGTAATGGACATTCGTTCGATAGTCATCGCCAGAATGACCATAGGAAATAAGGTGATTGATAACACTCGTTCATAACCAAATTTGGTGGAAACTAGGCTGATCAGAAGCATCAGGATCACCACAATGACCAAGATCGATGCAAGCCTAGGGACCAGTAACAGCATTAGGCGTTCTAAATAGAAGCGCAGTATTAAGCCAAGAGAGACAATGGCAACAAACAAAAACATGCCCCAATATAGTTGTGTTTCTCTGAACGCAAGAGATATCAATACGGGCATAAAGGTACCAAAGGTTTTTAGGCCCACAAAGGTGCGAAGAAAAACGATGATTAATGCGCCAAGAGGCACCATAAGAAGTAAGCGATAGACGTTTTGATTCTGTACAGGAAGGGAAAGTAAAGAGAAGTCTGCAAAGAAGGAGTTCATTTGCTTAGCGCCTTTGCGGGCGATGTCGATCATCTCTTCGTAGGTCTTGGTCACTGAAAATTCAAGCTTGGCATTTTTACCCCCTTCTAATTCGTAAAGCGGTACATCACCCACCCGCCAAGCAAGGAAGTTTTTCGGCAAGCCCTGGGCCGCCGTGACAGGGTGGAAGGTTAGCCATTGTTTGCCGTTATGTACTTGCAGCAAAGGCTCAAGCGTGGCTCTATTGGATGCGTCGGTAATATTTAAGCCCCAAAGTATCCGGCCAGGAATTCTAACGCCTTTGAGTATTTCTACGATTTCACGCACCCAGGCAGCATTGTCTGTTCCGACTTGGCCTCTGATTAGCTGAACATTTTCGTTAGGTTGGGCAGAGTTTAGCTGTATTAAAAGTTCGCGCGTATAGCTGCCAATATCGGCAGATTCACTGCGAACATCATCCAATGTTGCTTTTATAGCCGAAGCGAACGGTTCTTGATACTCCGGTTTCTTCGGATAACGAGGCACCGACGTCCAAGTTTGATCCATATCACTGCGTGCGAGAATGACACGGTAATAAAGCGTTTGGTCACCTTTGGCTCGTCTGACCGACCATTCAGCCCGACGGTTACCATCGGTTTTATCTATGGCCAATCCAAAATGGCTTGAAATAAAGTCTTCGTCCAGTTTAAGGAAGCCAGGCGTCACATCCGGAACATGCAAGGCTGCCTTGGCAGGCTTGCCTTCACCCTCAAAGACTAACCTCGCTTGGACGGTCCAAACCTCTGTACTCTGTTGCGGGGTGGCAGGTAAGCCCAGATAGTAAATCTTATAGAAGGCGATTCCCAAACCGAGAGCAATTAACAGAACCGCCCAAAAACGTACAATGCCTTTATTCATTTTTATTTTCCTGACGTTGCTGGCCTAGGTTCTTCAGGCGGCTGACACCTTGCTTTGGTTAAAAATACCGCACTGGGATCGACTATTGCGACTTTCTCAAGAAAAGCTCTTCCCAGGAGTACGGGGTAAATATATTCAGATCGATCCGCTAGTGTGAATTCTGCTTCATGGCGGCGGCCATCAAAGCAAAAGGGTAATTCGACAACGACACGACGATCATGGTCGCCGTCATGATTTTTAATTCGTACTTTACGAGACCGGGGAGCGCTCATCGGTATCTTGTGGGTTTTTCCACCTTCATCCTGAAGAAATAAGGTAAAGTCTACCCAGTTCTCACCGCTACGTTTATATGGTTTGATATCTCTCGCAAAAATCGAAGAGGTTTTAGCGCCGGTATCGAGTTTTACTTTGACCGTCAGGTCATTGCTAGTGAAACTGATTTTCTCAACCCAGCCCGCAATCACTTTACCGGGAGTGGTACTTTCTGCAGCGGCAATTGAACTAATGCAAAGTAGCAATAGCATGCCCATACTTTTAAGCCAATGATTCATTCAACTATGCGCTCCTATTAATTATTCAAACGTCCAATTATTTAATGATCCAAACGTCCAAGTATTTGCATGCTTCCCTAAATAGCTTAGGGGGAAGCGTCTACTCAAGTATCGGTCCAGTTCTGTTGAATGCTTTCAATTATTGCAGAAGAGCATGGCCTGCAACTTTATCAGTGACATTATTAAGGGATTTCAGATTGCTGGCTTAATGAGAAATAGATTGTGGGTGAGCAATTACTTATCGCACCAAAGAATGCCACATTCTTTAATTTGACTCTATGAAAGGAGTGGCATTTTAGGTGATCAGTTGAACTATTGCAAAGCCAGAAATATGTATGAAAGAACGAAAAAATACAATCGACAGAGACAGTAATGACACGTCAACAGATCCTAGGCTTGCTAGCGTCTATATTACAGCTCCCTTAACACCACTATGGGGGATTTTTGGCTGACTTGTCGAGTTGCGAAGGCACCTAATATCATGATCAAGAGTGCTGATGTACTCGGTACCCAGAGCCATAACCAGGTTTGCATTGTGTAGTCTAATTCCAGTAAAAAGGTGTATAAGCTGAAACTAATAGCTTCTGCGCCTAGTAAAGCGATGCCCCCTGAAATTAAGCCAAGAAAGGCAAATTCACTCCATTGTTTATATCTTAAGTTGGCTTTACTGACCCCCAGGGTTCTGAGTATCGCGCCTTGCTGGATTCGTTCGTCCAAACTGCTATGCAAAGCTGCAGAAAGTACTAATAAACCTGCCACTAAAACAAGCAATAAAAGATATTCAACTGCCAAGGTTACTTGGTTAACCAGAGTTTGAATCTGTCCAAAGACCATGCTCATATCGAGAATCGTTACAGTAGGGTAGTTGCGAATCAGAGACAAAAGTTGATCTTGCTTTTCAAGCGGTACATAAAAACTAGTGAGATAAGACAGTGGTAGATTCTCTAATGCAGACGCTGAAAGAATCATATAAAAATTCGGGGTTAAACTGCCCCAGTCAACCTTTCGAAGACTACTTACCGTTACAGAAAATCGAACACCTGCAACATCGAAAGAAAGCGTGTCGTTTAATGAAATGCCTAAACGTTTGGCTAAGCCAGATTCTACAGATACTTGTTGAATCTGGTCATTTTGGCTGTGCCATTCACCCTCAAGAATCTTATTGCCTTCCGGAATAGCCTCGCTCCAGGTTAAGGCTAAATCACGTTGCAAGGCAGGATCTTCTTTTAAGGTGTCATCTTTATGAACGTCGTTGCCATTAATATGTGTAAGCCTTCCTGGCACCAAGGGGAAAAGAGGTTTAGCCTTGAAGCCGGCTTCCCTAAGACTTTCTTCATAGTGTATTTTTTCATGTTCCTGAATGTTCATGGCAAAAAAGTTAGGGGCGTTTTCAGGTAATGCGCGTTGCCAGTCAGCTAATAAGTCATTTCGAACAATACTGATGATCAGCATAATCATTAAAATCATCGAAAATGCGAGGACTTGAGTGGCGGTCTGATTCGGGTTCTTCATGACCTGACGCCAAGCAAAACGGATGTACAGTGAAAAATGCTGGATTGGAACAATACGATATAAGAGTCGAAGAAAAAGTTTAACGACTTGAACTAACAGCAATAAACAGACACAGCCACCTATTACCAAAATGGCCGACATAAGTGCATTTTGGGTAAACCAAACGCTGAGTGCGAAAATAGCCAGCATCGCGAGTGAATAAATGCTCCAAGCGCCCCAGTTCAAAGGCTCGAGTTCTCTGCGCAAAATACGCAAAGGAGATACTTTTCCCAGGCTTAAAAGGTGAGGCAAGGCAAAGCCAAGAAGGGTGGCGGGTGCGGTAATAGAGGCCAGCAACCAGGCAGAAGCATCTGCGCTGGGTAATTCATTTTGAAATAAGCCACTCAGGATGGAGATTAGCGCCCCTTGTGCCAGTGTGCCTAAGATTAAACCAATGATTGAGCAGATTACTGCAAGAGAAATTAATTGTAGGCTAAATAATTTAAGTACCTGATCTTGGCTCGCGCCCAAGGTTCTGAAAAGCGCGCTGGTGTCGAAATGATGTAGCGCATAATCCCGTGCCGCCATGGCAATCGCAATGCCTGAGAGGAGAATGGCTAAAATCGCGGCTAGTGACAGATATTGCCTGGCTTTGTCGAGCGCCGCAGATAAGGCTTGGTTATTGTCAGATAAAGACTCAAGGTTTTGGCTAACTGTCAGTTCTGGTTCCAACCACTGTTTAAAGTCTTCAAGGGTGTTTTTTGTGAGTGTAGGCGCCCAATCTAAGGGTGCTGCCACTAGCAATCGCCAGTTTACGCGGCTACCTGCTTGAATTAGACCCGCTTGCTCGATATCTGAAAGCTGCATCATCAAGCGAGGCGATAAACTATAAAAATTGCCGCCTCGGTCACTTTCCTGGTTAATCACCGCACTGACGGTAAACCAACTACGACCGACTTCAACTTGCTCACCCACCTTAATGTTTAACAAGGCAAGCAATCGAGACTCTAACCAAACTTCACCTTTCTTTGGGCCACTATTTACTTGATAGCCTTCAGAGAAAGCATCCTCGCTGATGAGTACCGTGCCTTTTAGAGGGTATGCCCTATCAACGGCTTTAATCGCCGCCAGAGACATATTGTCACCGGCCACGACAACGCTTGGAAAACTGAGTGTTTTGCTGGTATTCAATCCAAGCTTGTTTGCCTGCTCGGAATAAGTGCTTGGGATTTCTTGGGTGCTGCGAATGCGCAAGTCGGCGCCAAGAATCTCGGTCGACTTCATGAGCATTCCGCTATCCAGTCGACTCGAAAATACACTGATAACGGTGGCAACGGTGACAGCCAGAATTAAGGCCAGAGAAATGATCGTTAACTGACCGGCTTTCAGCTCTCGCCATAACATGCGTTGACTGAGTGAGAGTAAGTTTCTGCCGGAAAGTGTATTGATAGAGTTTATTGGCATCTCAATGCTCCGCCACTGAATCTCGAATTTTCTCGTGAAGCCGACCCTCTATCATCGTCAAAGTACGTTGGCAGGATTCAGATAGATGATCGTCGTGGGTGACTAAAACCAAGGTGGTTTGTTCGGATTGGTTTAGCTCAAAGAGCATTTGAATAATTTGCTCTCCAGTGTGGCTGTCTAAATTGCCCGTCGGTTCATCAGCAAATAATACTTTGGGTTTCGCCGCAAACGCGCGTGCAATGGCAACACGCTGTTGTTCACCGCCTGACAATTGTTTCGGGTAATGATGATAGCGTTTACCTAAACCGACTTTTTCAAGCCATCGCTTAGCGATAGCTTGTGCTTCTTTCTGGGAATATTGGCCGGTAATTTCAATCGGTAAGCTGACATTTTCAAGTGCATTGAGCCCAGGTAGAAGTTGAAAGTTTTGGAACACAAACCCCACGCCCTGAGCGCGCACAGCGGCACGTTGGTCTTCGTTTAAGTCGTGAAGGGCATGGCCAAGTAGCCAGCACTCCCCGGCAGATGCATTGTCAAGACCTGCCATGATGCCTAGTAAGGTTGATTTGCCGCTGCCCGATGCGCCAACAATAGCTACTGACTCGCCCTGCTTGATTTCAAGCTCAATGCCTTGCAAGATGTTTAAATCTTCCAAGCCACTTTTTACTGTTTTGGAAAGTTTACTCAGTTTCAACAGGAGATTTTCTTGAACCAATTGACTCATTATTTATCACGACCTTTATGGTTGGCTTTGTCTTGCATGCTTCTAACGTGGTCTAGCTTAAACCATAGCGAGACTAGAGAGAACCAAGGGCAGATATTAACCGCAAAAAAGACTGTTCTCGTTATGGGCGACAGCATTAGTGCGGCATTTGGAATAGACAAAGTAAACGGATGGGTTGAGATAATTGCCAATCGCTTTGAAGGTAAATTGAATATGGTTAATGCCAGCATTAGTGGGGATACCACTACCGGTGGTCGTTATCGCTTAGCCAAGTCCTTATCTGATCATCAACCTCACTTAGTTATCATCGAGTTAGGAGGAAATGATGGTTTGCGTGGCACGCCAATCACTATTATAAAAACGAATTTGGCGTCGATGATTCAAGCGTCACAAGCTGCCAATGCCAATGTGCTTTTACTCGGTATGAAAATTCCACCCAATTATGGTGAGCGATACACCCAGCTTTTTGAAACCCTGTATCTTGAATTGGCCGATGAGCACCATACGCTCTTTGTACCCTTTTTTCTGGAAGGTGTTGGGGGTATCTCGGACATGATGCAGGCCGATGGCATTCATCCCACTGAAAAAGCCCAACCTATAATGGCAAATCTTGTAGAAATTAAACTAAATAAGTGGTTAGCGTCATTCAGCGAGTAAGAAATAGAGAGCAAAGAAAAAAGAAAGACAAAACTGGGTTGAATAAAAAAATAGACTGTAAAATCAGCATTCTTCAATGAGTATAAAAGTAAGGTTTAAATGTGAAAATAACTCAGCAATTTTCCCTAAGTATATGTTTATTCACTCTAGCCATCTCAGCAAAAGCGCTAGAAGAAGAAACCTGTTTTTTAAATCTCGCCGCCAGTGCTAGCCCTGAAACCACCGTCGCTCAAATTAATGAGCAGTGCTCTAAAGAGCATGGTGGTTTAACGCCCACACGTATTCTGAAAGAAAAAATAAGTGAACAGAATAATTTTGTTATCACGCCGCATCATCAAAATTATATTTTGCCCTTTACTCATAACGATTCCCCCAACCAGCAGCCTTTAGAACAGCAAGGGACTTATTCAGGTATCAATAGTCCACTTCAGCATAAAGAAGCAAAACTACAAATAAGTTTTAAAGTACCCTTGAATGAAAAAGATATCTTCTTTCCCCATGACGGTGTATACATGGGGTTCACCATAAAATCCTTTTGGCAAGTTTATAATAAAAAGCTCTCTGCACCGTTTCGCGAAACAAATTATCGTCCTGAAATCTTTTATCAAGCGCCTATCCCTTCCCAGGCTTTAGGTGGCTCATGGATTGGTCGGGTTGGTTTTGAGCATGAATCAAATGGCCGCAGTCAGCTTTTAAGCAGAAGCTGGAACAGGTTATTTTTAGGCGTGGGTTTTTTGAAAGATCGATGGGCATTGTATTTACAGCCCTGGTATCGCCTACCAGAAGATGCAAAAGAAGATGATGGTGATCCGAATACGCCTATATCACCGAAAGGCGATGACAACCCTGACATCGAAGACTTTATGGGGCATTATGAATTTTTAGGCGTTTATAATGCAGACAGTTATGAGTTGACCAATCTCATTCGACATAACTTTTCTACCGGGAAAGGCTCGATAGAGATGGGGGTAAGCTTTCCTTTTATGGGAAGGTTAAGAGGCTTTGTACAATATTATAACGGTTATGGCGAAAGCCTGATTGATTATAATCACCGAGTGCAGCGGATTGGTCTTGGCTTGCTCTTGACCGATTTATTGTAAGTTAGATTGCATGTATTACAATTATTTCACACCTAAGCGATGGAGACTGAATATGTCACTCAATAGCCCTAAAATAAAACAAATGATGATTCTGCTGATTATACTTTCTGGCTTGATGAGCGCCTATTCTCAGGCTGCTATGGTGTCGACCTCGACATTGATACATTCAACTGAGATGAGCTATAGCACACAAGACTTGCAGTCTGCTTTTGCGAGTGATGAATTAAAGCAGCAGCTGGAAAACCTTGGTGTTGATGCCGCTGAATTAAATGACCGCATCGCCAGTTTAACGCCTCAAGAAATCCAGACCTTAAATGTTGAACTAGAAAATCAACCAGCAGGTGCCGGTGTTCTAGGAATTCTGTTAACCATCTTTATTGTTTTTATCGTCACCGATATGTTGTGTGCAACGAATGTCTTCGGTTTTGTAAATTGTATTAACAAGTAGTTGGATTTGTTGTCTTGTTTTAGCGCACTAAGACTGCGCAACTGCAGTCTTAGTGCGCTCATTACCCTCAATATTATCGCGTGCTCAAGCGTACCGCTAACAATGCAAGACCCTAGACTTAATTCTCTAGCCGGTTCTTATGAAATTGCCAATATTCCTTTTTATCCTCAAGTAGAGGATCAATGCGGCCCTTCATCTTTGGCAACCATGCTAGGTGTTAGAGGTATTGATATTAGTCCTGCCGAGTTGCGCGGCAAACTTTATATTCCGGGTAAACAAGGTACAGTCACTACGGAAATGATTGCCCGGGCAAGACGCTTTGGCTTGTTGGTATACCCTTTAGAGCCTGACATTATTAATCTTCTTACTGAAATTGATTCTGGGAATCCGGTGCTGGTGATGCAAAACCTTGGGCTTGAGTGGTGGCCCGTTTGGCATTTTAGTGTTGCAATCGGCTATGACCTGGATCAACAAACGATCAGCCTGCGTTCAGGTGACACCTTTAAAACTGAAACGTCCTTTAATTTATTTTTGAAAACATGGCAGCGAGCAAACTCCTGGTCAATTGTCATTGTTTCACCAGAGAAACTGCCTAGCACAGCAAGCGCAGAGGGCGTAATTAAGGCCGCGATGCAATTGGAGCAGGTGGGGGAAGTTGAGACGGCTTTCCAAGTATATAAGTCTGTTTTGGCTAAGTGGCCGGCACAAGCTGTCGCCAATTTTGGTGCAGGAAATACAGCGTTCGCCTTAGGCAACTTTCAACAAGCAGAAGGTTTTTTTTCTGAGTACCTGGCAGCAAATCCGAGCTCGTCGATTGTATGGAACAATCTCTCATACAGCCTCGCTGAACAAGGATGTCTCAATCAAGCTAAACAAGCGATAGAGTGTGCTTTGAGTATTGATCCTCAGAATCAAAATATTCTAGAGAGTAAGAAAGATATCCTAAACTACTCAAATAACGAAACCAAAAAAACCTGTAGAACGATAAGTTGTTAGCAGAGCTTATGTCATCGCTACAAGCTAAGGAGCTTGCCCATAAACAAGACGCTAACAAAGCCAATGAGAACGATAGGAATTATGTCTGACATCAGGTACCGCTTTAGAGAAGGGCTAGAAAAAAAGATGCGCATTATAAAAGTAATTAACAGGTTTTTGTAAAGTTTTCCTGAACAATGACGAAATATAATAATTAATACTAATAAAGTCATAAGGCTTGACTATACTCTTGAGAGTAATCAAATACGTATTTTATTTTTTGTAGGATTGTTCGGGGTTTCTTATGGGTTGGTTTCAGCAAAGTATTTTAAATCGGCTAATCATTATAGTGGGTG
>JBFJZQ010000075.1:0-11652 GCA_041622015.1 Oleiphilaceae bacterium | reverse complement strand
TTTTTGGTGCGTGTTCTAAGTTGGTGAACTCAATTCATCGATCAAGAGTTAACTTAACTGATTCTTACTGCCTTTTTGCATCAATCTGTATTGAAGGCTTAGTATCACTATAGTTATTTGATCAATATTTAGTGACCTGCTTATCACTACTTTATCCAACTGCCAAACAGTTTTAGCCTTGGCAGTTTCTTTATTCAAGTTTTACCTTTATAGGAGTATTAACGTAAAGTAATATTTGTTTACATAAAATTACGCAATCCGGTCAGCATGAAGCTAACTTAAACTATCGAAAAAGGAATTTCGTTTTGACGAAGCAGACTCCTTCAAATAGTGATACATTAAACACAGAAGCCCAATCTAGTAGTGGCGCCCCGACAGCCGACACAGGTTTAGCCTGTTTGGTCATGACGGCACGCTTTCATCAAGTCGCGGCTGATCCTTCTCAAATCAAACATCACTTTGGCTCTCACGATGAACCTCTAGATGAAATATCTCTAGTTAGAGCCGCCCGCCATTTAAAACTTAAAGCCAAGGCTATTTCCGCGAAAACCAAGCACCTAGAAGATATTGCCCTGCCTGCCATTGCAGAAGATAAAGAAGGCAATTATTTTATCTTAGCAAGAGCGGGTGAAGGCAAGGTGCTGATTCAAGACCCAGGCGTAGGTAAGCCTGAATTATTGACCGAAGAAGTGTTTTCAGAAAAATGGAATGGTCGCTTACTGTTGATTACCAAACGCTCGGTATTGCCGGGTATGTCAGGCAAGTTTGATATTTCATGGTTTATCCCGGCTATTATCAAATATAAAAAGATTCTGTATCAGGTACTGATCGCATCCTTTTTTATTCAGCTCTTCGCCTTAGTTACGCCCTTATTCTTCCAGGTGATTATCGATAAGGTCTTAGTTCACCAAGGTCTTACCACCTTGGATGTGTTGTGCTTTGGTTTGATCGTTGTTTCCTTGTTCGATGTGGTGCTCAACGGTTTGCGTACCTATGTGTTTTCACATACCACAAACAGGGTGGATGTCACCTTAGGCTCGCAGCTCTTCAATCATTTACTGCGTTTACCCATTTCCTTCTTTAATAGCCGCCAAGTAGGCAATACAGTTTCAAGGGTGCGCGAGCTAGACACGATTCGTGAATTTATTACCGGCTCTGCACTGACCTTAGTGATAGACCTACTATTTACGGTCATCTTCTTTGCGGTGATGTATTACTACAGCCCAACCTTAACCTACATCGTGCTAGGCTCCATTCCGCTTTATGTGATTTTATCTGCCAGCATTACACCGGTTCTTCGAAACCGCCTTAATGAAAAGTTCAAGCGTGGTGCAGAAAACCAAGCTTTTTTAGTCGAATCCATATCAGGTGTCGAAACCTTAAAGTCCATGGCGGTTGAACCGCAAATGCAGCGCCGTTGGGAAGAACAGCTAGCGGCGTATGTCTCTGCTTCGTTCAAAGCAATGAATTTAGGCAATATCGCCAGCCAAACCGCAGGCTTTATCAATAAAACAGTGACCGTGCTCATATTATGGGTCGGTGCAACCTTAGTCATTGCGGGTTCGTTAAGTGTCGGCCAGCTCATTGCCTTTAATATGTTAGCAGGCAGAGTCAGCGCGCCCATTTTACGTTTAGTGCAACTCTGGCAAGACTTCCAGCAAGCCGGTATTTCCCTTGAGCGTTTGGGTGATATTCTTAATACCCCGACGGAACCTGGGCATAATCCTAACAGAACGTCTTTACCTCAGTTAGAAGGTAAGGTCACCCTCGAACATATCACCTTTCGCTATCAGCCAGATCGCCCTGAAATCCTGAAAGATTTATCCCTCGAAGTCGCGCCGGGTGAAATTATCGGCATTGTCGGGCGTTCCGGTTCTGGCAAAAGCACCCTGACGAAATTGGTTCAACGACTATATGTACCGGAATCTGGGCGTGTTTTAGTAGATGGTGTCGACCTGGCTCAGGTAGACCCTGCATGGCTACGTCGCCAAATTGGCGTGGTTCTGCAAGAAAACGTTCTTTTTAATCGTTCAGTCAAAGACAACATTGCCCTGGCCGATCCAAGCCTACCGATAGAGCGGGTGATTCAAGCAGCCAAACTCTCAGGCGCTCACGATTTTATACTCGAACTCGCCGATGGTT
Source organism: Oleiphilaceae bacterium (assembly GCA_041622015.1). Lineage (GTDB taxonomy): Bacteria > Pseudomonadota > Gammaproteobacteria > Pseudomonadales > Oleiphilaceae > PZPK01. The sequence continues at coordinate 9,510 of JBFJZQ010000075.1, read as the reverse complement.
ACGATACCCTGGTCGGCGAACATGGCTCTAACTTATCCGGCGGACAAAAACAGCGCATCGCCATTGCACGTGCGCTGATCACCAACCCTCGCATTCTGATATTTGATGAAGCCACCAGTGCCCTGGATTATGAATCGGAACGCATCATTCAAGATAATATGCGCCATATCTGTCATAACCGAACGGTGTTTATTATTGCTCATCGCCTATCGACCGTAAGAATGGCAGACCGTATTATCGTGGTCGAACAGGGGCGTATTGTTGAAAGTGGCAGCCATGATGAGCTACTCGAGCAAAATGGTTATTACGCCAAATTACATAGCCACCAAAATCATATCCCCACTATTCGTGAAGTGAAGAAAACCAATGCTTCAAGCCCCAATCAGCAAAACACAAGCCCAAATACCCAAGCTCGCGCTAATACCGCATCACCTCAGCAACGGGTAGTGCTCAATACACCCAAAGCTCAAATCATCAAGCAAACATCACGTTCGCCTGCCGAAGCACAGCAAGCCAGTGCGCAAGATAATAAGCCCAACGAAGAGGATGCCTCATGAATGACGCAGCCTTAAGCACATCGACAGAGCAAGACAAAAACACACCCAAGGCAGAAGAGGGCAAGCAGAAAGAAAAGGGCAAGGTCTTGGCCTTTTTATATAAAGACCAAAGCGTCACCTCTAAAGAGTTGTATGAATTTCTTCCCGCCGCCATCGAAGTAGAACAAACCCCTTCTTCAAAAGCAGGCCGCGCCATTATTTGGGCCATCGTCATACTCTTTACCCTCGCGGCCATTTGGGCTTACTTTGGCAAAATCGATATCGTCGCTGTCGCTCACGGTAAAGTCATCCCCAGTGAACATATCAAGCATATCCAGCCCCTGGAAGCCGGTAAGATCAAAGCCATCCATATCAAAGAAGGCCAGTATGTTCAGCAAGGTGAGCCGCTTATCACGCTGGACACTACCCAAACCCAAGCCGATGTTGAGCGTTTTAGTCATGAAATAAAAGAACGGGAAGCCAATATCGAACGCTTTCTTGTATTTGAAAGTTGGTTAGAAAAGCTGACCGGGGAACCTCTCAACGGGGTCAAACCCAACAGCTCTACCCTTGGCTCTGACCCCTTAACGGAGCTCGCTCAACAAAACCTATTAAACCAACAAATCTCCGAACTCAAATCCCGCCTCAGCGCCTACAAAAATGAAAAGAGAAAACAACTTGCCGAGAAAGCCATGACCCAAGGCGAAGTCACCAAAAAGCAACGCATACTGCCGGTACTAACAGAACGCGTCGATGCCCTCGAAACCCTGCTTAAAAAAGACTATGGCTCCAAGTTGCAATTTCTGGAACTGAAGCAAGAACTGATCGAAGAAGAACAAGACTTACTGATTCATCAATCCCGCACCGAACAGTTAGATGCCTCTATCGAAGCCATTCAAGACCAGGTCAACACCCTGATTTCAGAAACCCGTCTTACTAACTTAAGCCAACTGCAAGAAAGCCAATTGCAATTAGCCGGGCTGCAACAGGAACTCATCAAAGCGACGGAACGTAATCAGCAACAGCTACTAACGGCACCAATTTCAGGTCAAGTACAGCAACTCGCCGTGCATACCGTCGGTGGTGTCGTCACACCCGCACAAGCCTTAATGGTCATTGTGCCCCAAGACAGCCAGATGGAAGTCGAAGCGATGATCCTCAACAAAGACATCGGCTTCGTCCACGAAGGCCAGAAAGCCGAGGTAAAGATAGACACCTTTAACTTCACCAAATATGGCTTAATTGATGCCGTGATTAGCAGCATCTCGGATGATGCCATTCAAGATGAAAACCTGGGGTTGGTGTATACGGCGCGTTTCAAATTAAACACAGAAGAACTGCAAGTAGAAGACAGAATGGTCAGGCTCTCTCCGGGGATGTCGGTCACGGCTGAAGTGAAGACGGGGCAGCGGCGATTGATTGAGTATTTCTTATCGCCTTTGTTGCGGTATAAGCAGGAGAGTTTGGGGGAGAGGTAATGGGTTTATTGCTAGTCATTATTAGTTATTTCATTGTGGCTTTGGTTATGTTTATTTTGGGCCCAATCTTATTCTGGTTTGCCACGAAGAAGTTTGGCAAGTTTGAACAGAATAGTATAAAAAAGCATGCTCTATTTTGGGGGGTATGGTTTTTTATGAATGCAATAATCAGACTTTTTCAATCATTGCTATTAGGGAAGTTACCCCAAGTAAATGAGTTTTTGAATACCAGTTTCTTATTGGCTATGGCTCTTCATATTGGCTTATGCATGCTTATTTTCAAAGTACAGCTGATACCTGCACTAAAAGCCTTTGTAGCTTATATCACGTTATTCATAGTGTCCTTTGTAATAGTTGCTTTTTTAGCAATTCAGTTTTCATTTCATGAAATTATTTTAGGAGCTTCCAAATGAAGCGAGAGATTAGATTACTACAGTTAATCAAAAGCCATAGAGTACTTACGAGGCTGGTTATTATCTTCAATATATTGGTTTTAAATGGATGCTCCAAAAATGGCACCTCTAGTGATTTGGAAGATTACTTAAAAACCTTTGATCAAGTATTAACGGACCAATATATATGGGGCTATGGAAGTGGTGGAATCTATTGGGTGTCTAATGATCAAGTCGTTCTGGAAGCACATATTATGGATAAAAAAGGTGTGCTGGATCGTGGGCTTTATCAGGTTGATGTAGTTGATGGTTCTTATAAAAAAGTGGTGGATGTGCCTGATGAAGGGCCAATTACATATAAATATTGTTTTGATGGGACAAAGCTTCATGTGATGACTTCGCGGGGCATTTTTACACAAACGAACTCACCAAGTGGATACCAAGTTGAAATTCGTGAAATGGGCAAACTGAAAGATCATAATCGTTACAGTCCTTTACGTTGTAGGTTTACCAGTCTCCCACAAGGAAAAAAGGTGGCATATATACCTCTGAGAGAAAAAGATGGGTTTGTAAAAAATCAGGGCGGTGAAACAAAAAGTGAACCCGTTAGAGTATTTCTTACTGATGAGACAGGCATAAACATACAGGAACTTGGTGGTAAGCGTCTTGATGCTAGAGGACTAATAGGTATACGCAAGTATGTACCGCATAAGAATGCTTATTTTGGAAATACTTCCTTTAATAACAATTGTACGTACCTTTCTTGGCTGTATCGCGATGGTTGGATGTTAGAACAAAAAAAGCTTTGTTTGAGTGATTGGTCTGTTGGATCCAGGGTCATTTCCAATTTAAAGGATGCGTTATATGTTGAGCATCATACAGATACGGCTAATGAACCTAAGTCGTATGTTATCTACCCTGATAAGACTTTACCAATTGAAACTGTGCAGATTCGAAGTTCAACAGTATCCCCTGACGGATGCAAAGTAGCATATGGAATTGGTAAGTATCAAAGCGGAAGCAAAGGACCTAGACAAAAGCTAAAAGTATTTAATTATTGTGAATACCAAAAGAAGGAGAATGAGTCATGATGAATGAAACGGATTTTATGGTTGCTTTTAACGCATCATTCGGTGCTTATAAAGCTGAAGGCGGTGCTGGGCATGTGAATGGTTATACTCATGTTAAGGTATGGGAAGACGATCCTACAGGCTTACTGGCACGTGCCTACGTTGATAGCTCTGGGAATTATATTCTAGCCTTTGCAGGAACGGATGACTTAAAGGATATGTACCAAAATTTAGCTAATTATGGTATGGGGCAGTGGGATAAATTAAGTACCGAGATCTTAAGTTACTTCCAAGATATTAAAGATGATCAAGACAAGCCGCTAAATTCAATTCAATTCACCGGCCACAGTTTAGGAGGTGCGCTAGCACAATATGCTGCTTATGATTTTGTGGCTGATAATCAATACAGCATAATCACAGCAGATAAAGTTACACTGACAACCTTTAACGCATTGGGTGGCAAATTAGGACTTCAGAATAAATATAAAGAAACCTTTAATCTAAACCTATTAGATAATGCAAATATCCATCACTACTACGACCCATCCGATATGGTTTCAATGCTGTCACCACACCTTGGTGGCCAGTCAAAAAACTATCAATTAAGACCGACGACTGATGAGATCTTCACTTTGGATGCGCATGTGATGTCGAATATCCAAAAATATATTTCAGATGGAATTATACAACGTGGTTTGCAAGCCAATCATGATTATTTTGAAATAGATGAAATTGTTCCCGTGCTACAAATGATTGGTGAAGCAACGAATGGGTGGATTTCAGGCAGCGATGCAGATGTCAGTGAGACTGAAGCGGTAGCAAGGCTTATCTCAATGATTTCGGTGATTCCTTATATAAGCGAGTCCACACAATGGGAAAAACTGAAAGGGTTCTTAATTAATAATTTAGTGGAGACCTTAGTAGCCCCTAAATTTGGTATAACGTCTGAATTAGGGATAGAAAGTCTAAAATATTCTATAGATATTTCATTACAAGCGGTAGGCGAGTCGATATCAGATAAAAAAGTTCAAGGCATTATTCAAGCTGGGTCAACTTTAACTGCTTTTATGTCAGAAACTTATGAACTAATGTTTGGCGGGGCAGAAATATACCCTGCTGATAAAGCGCTTTCATACACAATGCTCAACTATATGCTTGGTGCTACATTAAGTGTTGATGCTGATGGTCACTTTGATGAAAAAGTAAACGAAGATTTAGCTTACAAGATATACCAATTTTCGGCTACTAGTGATGGAGGTTCCTTTCCTAAACTTCTAGGACATATAAGCAAATTAATTGGAGACAGTTTCCCTTATACCTATGAAGACGCTATAGGGCTTGCAAATTCTATTGTAGAAAATGATATTCACCTCAGTAATTTGGAAATTTACGTAGCAAGTGATTTCTTTGGCTCTGACTTACTAAACTTAGCTAATGCAGATACAAATGATGGGCGTTTGGTACGATATTCTATTTTAAATAACCTACCGTTTGTTTTGCTAAGCACAAATGGTGGGCTAACGGACAGTTTTGCTAATGATCAACACTATGATTTTGAAAAATACAGTGAGCAATTTTGGATTGATCGAATATACATGTATGAGCATCTATTGATTTCAAATGAATATGATGACGTCACACCAGAGAGCCAAGATAAACTCTTTTTCTACGATCGTAGTACCAATACTTCTTTTTCAACTGAAGAACCATCTTCCTATACAGGTGATCGCGCTAAGTATATTTTCGGTGGGGATGTGCTTTTACCAATTCAGGGAGAAGGAGGTGAGGATCATCTCTATGGTGGTGATGGTGTCGATATCATTATGGGAGGGGGAGCAAATGACTATATTGAGGGTAATGATCAAGGCGATTTTATTTGGGGCGATGGTGGCAATGACTACATAGATGGCGGAAAAGGCAACGACACTCTTTATGGTGGAGTGGGAGATGATACTTATTACTATGTTGCTGGAGACGGAGATGATGTCATCTACGACACCGAAGGCATCGACCGTTTAAGCATCAATGGCAATATTGTTCGCGGTGCAAGCAAAATGGCTGGCTATGACAATAGGTATAAAGACCTTTACGGTAATGTCTATCAAGTTGAGCAAAATGGCGATCTTGTCGTTACCGTTGCAAAAAACGGCGATCTATTGAATCCCGATCATACCCCCGCAGGACAGATACGTATTTTGAACTTTGGTGATTTGGCTTTTGATGGCACGCCTGTAAATAATCATTTTGGTCTATTTGAAAATAAAGGCTTTCGATCTGGCTACTTTGACACCTACTTGAAATTAATAAATTGGAGTGAATTTAACGATTATGAAGCTGAGTTAAGAAATTCCAATATTTTAAATAACGCAGTCAAAGAAAAATTCGAAGAATCACTAGATGAAGATCGATATGACCCCCTCACTTTAGATTTGGACGGTGATGGCATCGAAACTGTTTCTGTCGATGATGGGGTGCTATTTGATCATAATGCCGACGGTGTTCGCCGCGGTACGGGCTGGGTGAGTGCCGATGATGGCCTGCTGGTTATGGATAGAAATGCTAATGGCATGATCGATAATGGCGGTGAGTTATTTGGCGACAATACGCTTAAATCTGATGATTCAAAGGCTATCAACGGTTTTGATGCCCTATCCGAACTGGATACTAATGGTGATAAGCGAATAGATAATAATGATGCCCTGTTTTCTGATTTACGCGTTTGGCAGGATCTAAATCAGGATGGTATCAGCCAAGCAAATGAACTACGTAGCTTAGATAGTATAGGGATTGAAAGTATCGGCCTTGATTATGCTGAGACAGCTAATGATGTTGGTAATGGCAACGTGGCCATTGCTGAGGGTGTGTTTAATAAAGTTGGTGGGAATACAGGTCTAGCAGCCAGTTTGAATCTTCTGGCAGATTCTTTTAACCGTGAATTTACAGAAGTGATTGACATTCCGGAAGCTTTGGATTATTTGCCTGATTTACAGGGTGCCGGCGCTGTCAGGGATTTGAAACAAGCCGCGACTTTAAATAATGGCTTAGTCACTGCACTGGATGATTTTTTCTCTGCTTCCAGCATCGCAGAGCAAAAAGCAATGACCGATAACATTATTGCTGAATGGGCAGAAACAGGAGAGTTTGAAACCTTTGAGCAGCGAATTGCAAATACCAGTTTAAATGGAAAGCCCGTAACCTTTAGAATTTATGACCCTAAAGAAAGCATTACCAAAAGCTCAATCGAAGTCATCAATAGCCCAGAGCAATTAGCTGAAGTTGAGTCATATACACTCTCAACTGAAAATTTGGCTCAGTATATCAATTCAGGAGATAACGCTGAGCTTTATGCAAAATTGAAAATACTCGAAATTTTTAACTCTAGAGCTTTTTTTGATATTAGTTTTGAGAACAATGATGATGGTTTGACTGCTGTTTTTTCTGCTGATGTCGGTAGCGAAGAGCGCCGCACTGTAGTGGACTCTAATGCTGATTCATATGTGGTGACTGATTATATTATGCTGGGTCTTTATGGGCTCCAACCCAGCTTCATTGAGGATGCATATGAAGCTTTAAATTCTTCTGTCTTTCAAGCCTTATTTCATGAGGCGCGACTTCAACCGTATATCGACCAACTACATTTGCAAGCTAACGAGGATGGTGCATTAAGTATCGATTTCTCAGTAGTTGATGAAATGCTAAATACCTTAGCCGAAACCGACCCAATCGCCAGCCTTGCTGATCATGCCATGCTTTTAGGAAGCAACCCTGAAGCATATGAAAATTATTCCCCAGCAGCGATAAGCTCTTTCAAAACAAAACTTGAATTATTAGATGATGTTCAGCATGAGGCATTAAGAACTTATTTAGGAGATGTTCCTAGTGAGTGGGTGATTGTTGATGTTGGTGAAGACCCCGTTTTTTCTCCCGCGAACAAAGGCGCTTTAAATATAGGCAGCTCAATTGATGATGACATAAATGGTGGCCAAGACACATCTATCATTTTCGGCTTAGGAGGTGATGACAAAATTGTTGCTTATAAAGGAGAAGTATACGGCGGTGAAGGAAATGATGAATTAATTGCGCTGGATACAAATGGCGTGACATTTCACGGTGAAGCTGGCGATGATAGTTTCAAAGGGAGTAGTGGGAACGATACCGTATATGGAGGTGGTGGTATTGACGTTCTAAGGGGTTACAAAGGTGATGATAAGCTATTTGGCGGTGATGATAACGATATACTCTTCAGCGGCGAGGGTGATGATATATTGGATGGTGGAGCCGGGGCGGATATTTTAAATAGCGAGAGAGGCAATAACATATTAATTGGAGGCGCAGGCGCTGATACCTACAATGTTAGAGGGACAAATAGTAAGCACACCATTTTTCTGGAATCTGGTAACACAGGTACTATCGAATTTGATTCTGTTGAGTTTACAGATGCTTTGGTCACACCCTCTGGAGTAGAGGTAAAGAGAATTAATAATGACCTGATTCTTGACGCTAATTTAAAGGGCCTTGTCACTATCAAAGGTGCTTTCTTATTTGAAAACTATGGCTTATCTGAAGTGCGCTTTTATGATGGAACCGTTTGGTCACCAGAACAGCTAACTTTACTACTTGGGTCAAATATTGATGATACTGACGATGGTAATACCTTAGACGGTTACGATGGAAATGACACCATAAATGGTAATGGCGGTGATGATACTATTCTGGGAATGGCGGGTGATGATAACTTATCTGGCGGTTCAGGACATGACCGCTTAGAAGGTGGTTTAGGTAGTGATTATATAGATGGTGGTGATGGGAATGATACCATCTATGGTGGTACATATTTTGAGAATAGTTCTGGTAAGAATACACTGATAGGTGGCTTAGGGAATGACAATATTATTGGTGGAGATAATGATGATTTTCTTTATGGTGGCCAAGGAAAGGATCAACTTAAAGGGGGGGATGGGGATGATGTCCTAAATGCTGGTTATGGACGCCAAGGCCTCTCTAGTCATGGTTATGACTACCTTAGAGGTGATTCTGGGAATGACACATATGTCTTTAATCTTGGAGATGGCGGAGTAACTGTTAATCAAGCTTTTTCGGGCAAATATGATTTTGATGTTATCCGTTTTGGTGAAGGTATTAATCCTGAAGATGTAGACCTAAAAGCTGATGAGAATAGCTATGGGTATGCACTGTATATTAATGGTGGTTCTCGCTGGGAGGGAGACTATCTTGAAATCCATGAGGTAGGTTTTGATATCGGCTTTAAAAGTGCCGACTATAGACAGAATCTGAATGAACTTACGATAGACGAAATTCAGTTTGAAGATGGTACAGTTTGGGACAAAACCTTTATTCAAGAAAATCTCTTTACAATTACTGAGCGATCAAACTGGATTTCAGGTACGGATCAAAGAGAAGTTATTGATGGTCTCGCAGGAAATGACAATCTTCACGGTAATTTAGGTAACGATACAATTAAAGGCAGTGAAGGTAATGATGATATCTGGGGCGGCGGAGATGTTGATCAGATTTCAGGCGGTACCGGTAATGACTCCTTATGGGGTGGTGAAGGTGTTGACCAGCTCATAGGAAATGAGGGTGACGATAACCTCTATGGTAACAGCGGCGCAGATATTTTAATTGCAGGTTCTGGTAACGATACATTAGATGCTGGTGCTGGTAATGACACTATTGTGGCGAGAAATGGTAATAATGAAATACGTTTTTCATTAGGGGATGGCCATGACCTTTTAGATATTGCTCATGATGATGGCGGGGTGTCTCGCTTAGTTCTGTCTGGTGGCATAACTTTTAGTTCTTTATCATTTTTAGTGAGTGGTCGTGATCTTATTATTTCTATAGACGGCGACCAAGATAGCCTTACACTCAAGAACTTCCTTGCTGATGACAAAATAGCTATCTCTGATGATTACTCCTTATTTGAGGTTTATTTTCCTTATATGGACGGAAGTCCAACCTACAAAGCTGACGATCTTTACAATCAATATGATACACCTGTCGCTAGTTTCGT
>JBFJZQ010000074.1:0-11744 GCA_041622015.1 Oleiphilaceae bacterium | reverse complement strand
TGAAATTTTTCAAGGCAGGGATGCACGCGCTTATCTTTAAAATACGGATACCTTTCATTGTCTGTGTAATGCCCGAGTCGATCATATTGGACGCTGCTCAGCAGGTATTCAAAGGATGAAGTATACAACGCAACATCCAGCGGAGGATACCAGGGAAGACAATCCTCCTGCGTTTTTAACTCTGTGCCGCGCGTAGGCGGTTCCTTGTAAATAGTACCCGAGACGCTCGGCGCGAATGACATTAACGGATACTGTGCGAAATTCACCGAGGCATGCAGGGGGCCGGCTATATAGATAAGCTGTGCAACGATTTGAATCAGATACTCGAGTGACTCAAGCGCATACGGTTTGTCTTTATCTTCAGTGCTTTTTAGTCCGTTCATACCTTTGAAACCAGCATAAAGCGGGCAGGTCATTTCATGAATCCATGCTTGAAGCTCATTATCTTCGCTGACATCTACATCGCTTGAATAATAGGTTTTCAGATATCCGGAAACATAGGTTTGAATCGCTTCCCAGAGGAGCAGTGTGTCATCTCTAAAGGGAAAGGAGGGTAAGCTGTCGACACCCCGCAAGCTAAATATCCTACCAGGGTTATTTTCATCCCAGCGCCAGGCTTGGTGCGATTTTGCCAGCAATTCCCGTGTTGACTCCATCGCCGGACCGACATTGGTGGCGACCGTCCCGCCAGGGGCGATCAGGCTATGAATCGCGGTATCGTTAATATTAATGGTAAAACGGAAATGCGGGATCAGGAGTGTCAGCAAGGGATGTGACTCGGACAGCTGTCTTCGGGCAGCCACCACCGCAGGCTCAACAATAAGATGACAGTCACCCAGATGAGCAATGGTTTCATGTTGAATGGCACAGATAACATTGACAATATATTTAGCGATACGCCATTTTAGTCCATTTGCGTCGTTGGCATCTGCGGCATCTTTGGGGGTAAAAATAGGACAGCTATCCGGATGGTATTTTTGGCCTAATTGAATCGCAATAGGCTGAAGAGCACCGGTTTCTGGCGGATAGCCTTTAGGCGGATTCGAGTTCCAGTAGAACAAAGCGATAGGCGAGGCCAGATAGCGTTGCTGACCATTGAGCTTATCCGAAACGGCGTCTTCCATCATGGCGTAGTCAACTACAAATAGGCGTTTTTGTTGCGCGGCGTCATGCAGTGTTAAGGCTTGATTTCCGGTCTCAGCCTGGAAGATGGCGTCGGTAATCGGGAATTTTTCGAGTAATTGATCCAGGCTTAACGCTTTCTCTGCACCGGTCGTTTCGAGTACCACGCCACGCAGGTTTGTGGTATTGAATCCGCCAATTTGCAAATAGCCAAAAAACCAGTCCTGTTCATAGGGGGCTGAGACTGGAAGCATCCAGTCTTGTCTGTCTAAGGAAAGGGTCTGCGGTAGCTCAAGTGTATCAAAAAGTGCTTTGTAGTCCTCTGGAGAGTGGGCCTCCAGGTAATCGCGGCCTCTTGCGGTGCTCAGTATGTCAAACATGGTTGATTTCAGGAAAGCAGTCGGCCCTTCCTGTTCAAATTCTTCGAACACTTCATGTATGCCACTCAGTACTTTTTCAACATCTCCAGGTAATTTGCTTAGATTTTTGATGGCGCCTGGTAATTCGGCCAAGCTGTGCATCAGTGCCTTGAGGTTTTCCTGATCTCTCTCCGGGTGCAGAATACTCATTTCCTGTCTGAGTTTTTCGAAAGACTGCTCTATATCATTAAATACGCCTTCCGGCATATCGTCGGCGAGTTCTTTTTCAAGTAGCTTTTTGATGACCTTCTTGAAATTTTCGGCCATCGGGGCAAAGGTTCTTAATACTTGCGCTTCATAATCCAGGCTGAATTTTTCGCCCTTTGGAAGGTCCGCTGAAAGGGGCACTGACTCCAGGTAGGAAAACATGTAATTGTATGAGGTTCGTGCCAGGGACAGTTTGTATTCTCTGTGTTCTTGTTCCTTTGGTGATGCATGTTGGGGTAAGCAGGGAGTAGATGCTTGTTCAAGCTTTAGATTCATGTTTTATGCACTGTTTTTAGGTTATTGTTTTTTGCCTCCATGCAGAAAAATCGTTATTGCTTAACGCTGTTGGTTGTTCAGCGATGCCGGACGGGCAATACTTGAATCATGATCCGGATGCTTTAACTGAGCTAAGTTTAATTAAAGCCAAAAAAGCTGGTACTGCAAGCTAGGCGCAAGATTTAAAAAAGGCGTGATGTTTGATGATTTCATTTTTTGATAATGAAAACGCGAAATTACGCAAATCTTTTATGTCCATACGTTTGATTTTTAGTGCTAAATGTCATCGTGTCGTCATGCCTAAAAACTACAGATGCATAATTAGTTAGTGAAACAAAAGTAGCGTTTTAAATTCGGAAAACAACAGAACTTTACAGTCGATAAAAAATTACAAACTAGGTATGCCGGAATCGTAATTAGTGGTTGTTGCTTGTTTGCGGTGTTCAAATATTAACCAATCTATGTTTCTAGCTAAATAAACAAGCTTTTATTGCTTTCGCTTGATAAGACTTGAACTAAAAGTAGAATGTATACTCTTTTAAACAAACTTAGATAGGGAATAGGATGAGCCTCCACCCATTAGCTGGAAAACCTGCACCAGAAGAAATATTAACCAATATTCCCTTATTAATTTCACATTACTATAAAACTCAACCTGACCCTGCAATTGCCGCTCAAGGTGTGGCTTTTGGTACTTCTGGTCATCGAGGAAGTGCGTTCACGGCGAGTTTTAATGAGATGCATATTCTGGCTATTTGTCAGGCACTTTGTGAATATCGTCAAGCTCAACATATTACGGGTCCTTTGTTTTTAGGCAAAGATACTCACGCGCTTTCTGAACCCGCGACGATAACAGCACTTGAAGTTTTTGCGGCAAATGGTGTTGAAGTGCGAATTCAATCGGGCGGTGGCTATACGCCCACACCTGTGATATCGCATGCAATCCTTAGTTATAATCTTGGTCGATCCTCTCAACTGGCAGACGGTGTGGTGATTACACCTTCACATAACCCACCTCAAGATGGTGGTTTTAAATATAATCCGCCACATGGTGGCCCAGCGGATACCAATGTCACTTTGCTGATTCAAGATAGAGCAAATGAACTGCTCAAGAATGGCTTAAAAAGTGTCAAGCGAGTTTCTTTTTCACACGCTATGAAGGCAAGTACGACACAGGAAATTGACTTTATTCTGCCTTATGTGAAGGAATTAAAAAATGTTGTCGATATGGAAGCGATTGCCAAAAGTGGTTTAAAAATTGGCGTCGACCCGATGGGGGGCAGCGGTATTGCTTATTGGGAACCGATTGCCGATTTGTATTCCCTCAATATCGAAGTGGTCAATAAACGCATTGACCCCACATTTTCTTTCATGCGCGTTGATAAAGATGGAAAGATACGTATGGACTGCTCGTCGTCCTATGCCATGGGGCAATTAATTGAATTAAAAGACCGCTTTGATATCGCCTTTGGGAATGACCCAGATTATGACCGACATGGCATCGTCACCAGAAGTGCGGGGCTCATGAATCCAAACCATTATCTGGCTGTGGCGATAAATTATTTATTCTCGACTCGTTCCCAATGGGGTGCCGCTGTCGGTATTGGTAAAACTTTGGTTTCAAGTTCGATGATCGATCGTGTTGCCAAGTCTTTGGGGCGAAATTTGGTAGAAGTACCCGTTGGCTTTAAATGGTTTGTGGAAGGCTTGAAAGAGGGTTCAATTGGCTTCGCCGGTGAAGAAAGTGCCGGTGCATCCTTTTTAAGGAAAGATGGTTCGGTATGGAGCACGGATAAAGATGGCATCATAATGGATTTACTGGCAGCAGAAATTTGCGCAACAACCGGTAAAGATCCGGGTGAGCATTATGCTGAATTAGAAGCGAAATTTGGCTCGCCTATTTATGAAAGGCAAGATGCACCTGCTAGCAAAAATCAGAAGGATAAATTGAGCCAGTTATCTGCCGAGCAAGTTACAGCTTCTGAATTGGCAGGTGAGTCGATCACACAAAAGTTAACTCAAGCACCGGGTAATCAGACTTCAATTGGCGGCTTAAAAGTATGCACCGAAAATGGTTGGTTCGCCGCTAGACCCTCTGGCACTGAAGATGTTTATAAAATCTATGCTGAAAGCTTTCTGGGAGCAGAGCACTTGAAAACACTTCAGCAAGAGGCGAAAGTGCTCGTTGATGACGCCATGAACTCTTAACCTAGATGTTCCATTTGTATTTTGCCATTACATCAAATTGATCAAAGACTGAATGAAAAGGGAAAGCATCAAATGAACATATTGAAGTACATTTGCCTTCTCGTTCTGTGTAATTTGGTGTCGGTCGAATATTCGTTTGCTCGCCCTAAAATTGGCTTGGCCTTAGGTGGCGGGGGTGCTAAAGGGGGGGCACACCTTGGCGTATTAAAAGTGTTAGAGCGAGAACGTATTCCTGTCGATTATATCGCCGGAACCAGTATCGGCTCGATCATTGGTGGCTTTTATGCCCTAGGTTATTCAGCGGATGACATTGCAGATAAAATGCTCAGTATTCCCTGGGAAGAAGGTTATTCAGACACCATTCCAAGGCAAAATTTACCCTACCGATTAAAACAGCGCGATCAATTTAATGTACCTTTGAATATTGGTCACGAAGGGGCGCGCATTAAAACCCCCAGTGGTCTGCTGTATGGGCAAAACGCCTCTATTTTATTACGCCAGGCATTTGGAAATATTGCGAGTTTTGAAAGTTTTGATGACTTACCTATTCCTTATCGTGCCATCGCTACTGATTTGAGTACCAATTCGGCGATTGTTCTTGATCAGGGTGATTTGTTGTTAAGTATGCGTGCGTCCTCGAATGTACCCGGTATATTAGCGCCGGTTTGGTATGACGATAAGTTGTTGGTAGATGGGGGTATTGTAAACAACCTCCCTGTCGATATCGTGAAGAATATGGGCGCGGATATTGTCATTGCGATTGATATTGGTGACCCCTTAGCTGCAACAGAGGCGCTTCAGGATACCTTTTCAATCCTGGGTCAGCTCTCGAGTTTTTTAACAGTCGCATCGACGAGTACCCAAAAAAAACTATTAACGGATAATGATCTATTGCTTCATCCAAAAATCCAACACTTAAGCACCACGGATTGGTCGATCTTTACAGATGGGATTACTGAAGGAGAAAAGATCGCCGAAGAGAACCTGCAATTCTTAAAAGCATTATCGCTGTCTAAAGAAGACTATCAGACCTATCTTGAAACCAAGCGAGGTGGCAATTTGATAATACAGCAAAATATGGCCAAACCCATTACCGAGATAGTACTGAATAACAACTCCAAAGTTCATCCAGAGCTTATTTTTGATGCCTTAAGCCTAGAACCGGGTGAAACGCTGACCAAAGTACAACTGAAAAATGCCATGGATGAAGTGTATTCTTTGGATGAATTCCAATATGTAAGTATTGAACTTCAGGAAAAAGCTTCAGGCAGGAAGTTAATTTTTGATGCACAGGAAAAATCTTGGGGGCCTAACTTTTTTGAGTTTGGCTTGGGCTGGGAAACGAATTTTACCGATGAATCTTCCATCGATCTGGACTTTGCCTACACCATGACCAACCTTACAAAATACGGTGGCGAGTGGCGAAGTCAGCTGGAACTCGGCAATGAACCGGCCTTAAATACCGAGTTCTATATGCCATTGAACCCCAAAAGACAGGTGTTTAGCCGAACGGTGTACGAGTTTGAAACAATTAACTGGGCCTTGGGGAACACCCATACCTTGCCGGTGACAATCGAACAAAACCTTCAACAGCTTCGCCAAGGTTTGGGATGGAATTTTAGCCGTCATGGTGTGTTAGAGATGGGACTTTTGGCTGAATATGGTTTTCTGGAAAATGACTTCTTATTAACAGAAGATATTTCATACGATACCTATGGCAGCTATCTTACCTTTGGCTATGACGATCTAGATAGTTCAGTGTTTCCTACGCAAGGTAAACGCCTTTTGATGACCCTGCAAAAGCGTCGTGAAGATGTCAGGAATGTAAACCTGGTCTCGGGCGGTACAAGTGAACTGGGGGCCGATTCACTGCAATTAAATGTTGAATGGAAAGGTGCCTTTAACTTGGGCAGCCATGCCTTTGTCAGCAAAATAGATTTCACGCGAATGTATCTTGAAGATGGCGAAGAAAGTGTCAAGATTTCTCAACTGGGCGGGTTCTTAAATTTGTCGGGATACACTGCGAGAGCTCTCACTGGCCCTCACAAATTATTTGGCGCTTTAATTTATCAATACAACTTACGTGGCGGTATGTTCAAAAAAAACCAACTGCCCTTTTATTTAGGTATCAGTGCTGGAGCCGGTAATGTCTGGTCTCAGGAGAGTGATATTGAGTTTAGTGAACTCATTTTAGCCAGTAGTATTTATTTAGGCACGGATACCAGAATGGGGCCAATCGCCTTGGGTTATGGTTTTAATGAAGAAAGCGAGAAGTCAGTGTATTTCTACTTAGGTTATAAGCTTTAAGGGTGCTAAGTAGGCTATAAGATGTTTAAAACACGTTTAGAGTAAGTACATGAGACTAAAGATAGCGCTAAATGATCAGATTGACGCAGAGGAAACGCTTAATTTATATCGGCTGAATCAATGGTCTTCTGCCGATAAGCCTGAGCAGCTTCTGCAAGCTTTGCGGCATTCACATAGCCTCGTCACTGCGCGCAAAGAAGGACAGCTTATAGGGCTTGGAAATGCTATCTCAGACGGTTATTTGGTGGTCTATTATCCACATATGCTGGTTCATCCAGACTTTCAACGCCAGGGTATTGGTCGATTGATGATGAACAAACTGCAGGAAGTCTACGCCGATTTTCATCAACAAATGCTCACTGCGGATAACGAAGCACGTTCTTTTTATGAGTCATTAGGTTTTGAGCGAGCAGGAAAAACGGAGCCTATGTGGAAATATGCCGGTACCGAGCACTAGGGTCACTTAATTAGCCAATAAAAAATCCTTAAGCCAGGTGTTTACTTGTTTGGCATGTTCGATTTGAGGCAAGTGACCGGACTTTTCCAAAGTATGTAATGTTAATCTTGGTATCGCTTTTTTCAGGGTTTGCGTTTGAGCATAGTCCGCAATGGGGTCTTCACGCCCCCATAGTAGTTGTAGCGGAATCGCTGTTGTTCAAAGTGCCTGATAGGTCTCTAATTCACTTTTTCCTGCTAGATTTCTGGCTGTACTAAGCAAGGCTTGTCGATAAGCCCTATAGTGAATCTGCTTTTCCAGATTACATTTTTGCGATTAACGAAGTGGGTAATACTTTGATGAATGAACCCAGTAAAGACCACGGCCATTTAGGCACCGTTGAGCTAGGCACTTTTGCTTCGATCAAATTGGCAAATAGCTTAGCGCCTTCTTCAACACTGATCACAAAAGGCCGGTTTTTTAAGTCTCGATTAATCGCGGTATCAATAAAGCCCGGGTAGAGCACTGTCACGTCAATATTATCGTTAAGCGTTTCTGCGCGGATCCCTTCCATAAAAGTGGCTAAGGCAGCCTTGGACGCAGAATAAGCTGCATTGTTTGGCAAACCTCTATAGGCCGCCACTGACGAGGTGCCCACCAGGTGACCATGGCCTTGCTCTTTAAAAATTCTGAGCGCCTCAGATAAGGTGACAATGGCACCATTTACATTGGTATTGATGACTTCAACATGCTGTTGCCAGGGTACTTTACCCACTTTACCTGCTCTTGCTATACCAGCATTCGCTAGCATGATATCTATAGAGCCTAGATTAGCTTTGAGTTGATCTAAGCAGGGGCCAATGTCTTCATATTTGGAAACATCCAACGCCGCTACGGCTACTTTTTGCTCGGGATAGAGCTTAAGTATGTCTGTTTTGATCTCTTCAAGCTTGTCTAAGCGTCTGGCGGTTAAACCAAGGTGATAACCACGTTTAGCCATTTCAAACGCGAGTGATTTTCCAATGCCATCGCTCGCACCGGTAATGATAATTGTACCTTTTGACATAGCCTGTCTGCCTGTAGCCGAGTTTTATTATGAATGTGTTTTAGTTTTAAATTTATGCACCAAGGGCTCAATTAACGAAACAATTAACAAAGCGCAAGCACCGACAATTAAGCCAATGACACCTTGCCAAAGAATCGAAGCCAATGATGAGGTCAGAGACTGCAACCAACCCGCAGCAATGTTGTGATGGATAACATCAACTAGGCCGTGGTCTATATCATGGAGTACTTCAATCGCATGAAACCATATGCCGCCGCCGACTAAAAACATAGCGACGGTGCCAAAAAACGATAAGGCTTTCATCAGTTGAGGCGCGAACCATAATAGGCCTTGACCCAGGATATGCGCCCACTTTTTTGTAAGAGAATTTAAATAAATCCCTAAGTCGTCAATTTTAACAATGAGGGCAACGAGGCCATAAACCGCCAAGGTGATGCCAATAGCAACAACACTTAAAGCGATACATTGTTTGAATAGAGAGAATTCCTGCATAACTTCCAGAGAGATGACAATAATTTCAGCAGAGAGTATGAAGTCTGTACGAATAGCGCCTTTAATTTTTGTCTGTTCCAGCGCAAGTAATTGTTCTTTACTCATCGCCTGACGTCGTTGAGACTTACGTTGTTTTTCTTCAGGGGGGTGAAAGAAAATACTCCAGATTTTTTCCATACCTTCAAAACAAAGATAGGCGCCACCAGCCATTAATAAAGGGGTGATCAACCAAGGAATAAAAAAACTAATCAGTAAAGCGATTGGTACTAAGATAACCTTATTAAGCAAAGAACCTTTGGCAACAGCCCACACTACGGGCAGTTCTCGATCCGGGTTCACGCCACTTACCTGATGTGCGTTTAGTGCTAGGTCATCACTTAATACCCCGGCTGTTTTTTGTGTGGCGGTTTTACTCATTAGCGCAACATCATCCAAGAGTGCTGCAATATCATCTAATAAAGCAAAAAAACTACTCGCTGCCATGCCATTGATCCATATGTGTTGACGAAAAGAGAAACGTTTGAGGGGCATAAGTATGCCGATGATTAGCAAAGAATCCCAGCATGCTTTTATAATAACTGATTTGGACTTTTGAATAGTATGATCATCACCTAAGAGGCGTTTTTTTATGGTCTGGACACCGCATGCAACCGTGGCTGCAATTGTTGAACGAGAAGGGCGGTTTTTATTTGTCGAAGAGTTATCGAATGGGGAAAGAGTTTTTAACCAGCCTGCCGGACACGTCGATGAACATGAATCTATACTGAATGCGACTAAAAGGGAAACACTCGAAGAGTCGGGCTGGGAAGTCGAGCCAAAAGCCCTCATTGGTATTTATACTTATCAAGCGCCTTCAAACGGCGTGACCTATTATCGATTTTGTTATGCATGTGACGCTATGAGAGAAGTTCCCAATGCTCAGTTAGATACTGATATTCTTGCCGCCCATTGGTTTTCGCTTGAAGAGATTAAAGCCAAGCAAGACAAGCTCAGAAGTCCGCTGGTTTTGAAGTGTATAGAAGATTATCTTGAGGGGAAACGCTACCCCTTAGAGCTTATCTATGAACATTAATTTGGGGTGAGCCATTCGGGTCTGACCCGAATGGCGCTTATTTAAGGCAGATATTCACAAATATGTCGCTCGTTAAGCTTGACTGCAATGTGACCGATAAAACATTCGTCTTCTGAACTAAACTCTATGCGAGCAGCATAACCCTCATATACCAATGAATTACTCATGGCTCTACTACTGGTTGTTCGAGAAATGTTCGTGCATCTTTGACTTGATAAGATTTCGCCTCTTTATTTAGGATGTGGGCGATGGAAGCTAGTAATGATTCCATTTTTGTGGAATCTTACACGCGATCCATGACCTTCAATTACTTCAGTTCCCAAAGAAACAAAAAGAGATTCTATATCTTTCCACGCTAAAGAAAATGAGGCAGGGTCTTTATATATTGCTATCAAAGTGCATTTTTACCTTTGAAGTCCGCTTAATTGCCCTTGAGTTCAACGCCTAATACTTTGATTACTTTATGATCCTGTCGCCGTTCCAATCGGTGTAACTGTATTTTGGCTCGGATTAATAATTTCTCCAAGCACTTCGGGGCGACCCTTGCAGGCCTGAATAATCAGTTCTTTGTTTTTAGCTAACAACAAGCCAAAACTTTCGGCTTTAGCTTCGTCTATCCCTTCAATTTGATTTTCAAGTAGCGCGGTAAACTGCTCACCAAGCTCAAGTAATTTATCGTAGGCGTCTGCTTCTTTTTTACAATCAAACATTGAACCGTCCCTATCACACTTCCACATGGCTATTACTGGCATAACGTACTCTCTAGTCGTCTCGTTTAATAAAGACTGTATATTAATACAGTATAAATTAATAGCAACCGCTAATCGCAACTGATTTTCTGTCTCGTTGTGCCAGGGTGTCTGGCGGCATTGTTTGGGTGTGCGACCATGAGCGAGATCAAATAGTACAGCCGATCCCTATGAGCTCAAAGTAGATTTCAAAAAGTTAAGTATAGGAACCCAGTATTCTTCTGCAAAAGCATCATGTAGGTTGTTATGCTCCCCGCCTTCAATGCTTACAAGTTGCTTTCTTGTATTGACAGCGTCGAATATCTCCTTACCCATTGAATAAGGTATAACGCTATCTTTGGTGCCATGAATAACCAAAACAGGCGTCTTGATGTTGATCATTTTACTAAGGTTGTTGAACGAATCTCCTGCTAAAAAAGAAACCGAACTCAACAAGCCAGCATTAGCATGAGCTTTGCCACTTGATAAGGGCGTAACTAAAATCAAACCAGCTATATCTTTGTTTTGTGCTGTATTAATGGCGACGGTAGTACCAATTGACCTGCCAAATACTATGATATTTTTATGTGAGAAACCAAGGCGCTTACTTACATAGTCAAATATCGCTTGACCATCAAGATAAATGCCATCCTCAGTAGGTTCTCCTTCACTTTTGCCATATCCTCTATAACTAATACCAACAACATTCACACCGAACTTTCGAAGTTGAATCAAACTAGGGATTCTATGGTAGATATTTCCGGCATTACCATGGAAATAAATAATAACCTTATCCGAGTCTTTCGCTGGCAAATAAAGACCACTGATTTTTATATGATCTTTAGTTTCAACTGAAAATTCCTCAATTCCATCAGGTAGTGAAGTTTCAGGAATAACATTGATATTGTCAGGATGGAATGCGAGTTTGTTTACTATTTCCTTGCATCCACCAATAAACGTTCCAAGTGAAACCAATACGAGTATTAAACGAAACCTTTTCATCTCTCTCTCTTTTCAACGATCGCCTTGTTAGGAGTACAATGCTTGCCCCCCACTGAAAATGGACGCGGCCGCACTAAAAACCAACTAGACAGGACCAGCCCACCAAAGGCTGTGTAGCAAAGAATAAAAACCCATGAGGGTGCTTGGTAGTATAAGAGTTCATTTAACCAGTAAGCCACGAAGGAGTCTTCGTAGACAGATTTCCCAGCTTTCGAGCGCAGAGTCATTTCCCACGTAGTTAGCGGGCAAATGACACCAAGCCAAGATTGCAATACGACAACGCCAATGCCAAGCAGATGCAAGATACGGTACCACGGATTTCTAATCCATTGCCATGATAGCAAGTTGCCTACGAAGATAAGAATTAGGCCGAACACAACAAAGGCTACGAACAGTGCATGCACGACGA
>JBFJZQ010000073.1:0-11803 GCA_041622015.1 Oleiphilaceae bacterium | reverse complement strand
ATCGCCCCGTCTTTAATAAATTACTCCTTTTTATTGCAACTCTTGCTTTTGCCCAAGCTATTGGCGGGTTTTTTATGCCCTATTCGCTAAATTTAAAGCTGGGTATATTGATTACGGCATTAACCTGTCCGGTCTTGTTACTTGTAGGTTTAGTTCAATGGCTTAGTGGCTATAAAGTTGCAAGGTTCTTTACCCTTGCCTGGATTGTTTATCTGATAGGACAGTTTGCAATCACCTTGAGCAAGTTTGGATTAATACCCAGAACCACTTGGGTTGAATATGGCCCAGAGATCGGCGCATCAATCGAGGTTATTTTATTATCCTTCGCACTCGCAGACCGCATGAATGAGGAACGGCGAAAGCGTTACGCCGCTCAGGATAATGCTTTACTCTATGAAAAAACGGCTAGAGAAGCTCAAGAGCAAGCGCTGGCAATACAACATAAAGCCAATGAAGAACTTGAAATACGCGTTGATGCGCGTACCCAAGAGCTACGCGACACGCTGGAAGAGCTTTCCTTCGCGAATGAAAAGTTACATAGCTTAAGTACCATGGACGGCTTAACAGAAGTCGGTAATAGACGTTCCTTCGACAAAGCCTTAAACAGAGAATGGCGACGCTGCATGCGCGAACAGGTTCCATTATCATTAATTCTGCTTGATGCAGACCACTTCAAACAGGTGAACGATCAGTATGGCCACCAAGCTGGTGATGAGTGTTTGAAGTCAATCGCGCAATCTTTATGTGTGTCGGTTAAACGACCCGCAGATGCAGTTGCGCGATATGGCGGCGAAGAATTTGTTATCGTCTTACCCAATACACCATTAGATGGTGCCTTAGTCATCGCTGAAAGCATCAGAGAGTTAATACAAACAACTATCGTCAAGTTCGAAGACACCAAAATTGCACTAACGATTAGTATTGGCTTATCTTCGACGATACCTAAAGCAGAAGATGATGAGTCTAAATTTCTAGACAGAGCAGATCGTGCACTTTATCGTGCTAAAAAAGAAGGCCGAAATAGAGTCATAAGTGACGGTGGAGACTTAGCTTAGTTACTTATTTGCTCTCTGCTGTTGGTAATTAACCCTTTGACAAGCGCATTTACAAACTAAACTTCATCGTCACTAACGGTATAGTCTGATAGATCGTTTAGAGTTTGATCGACCAAAGTCGCTAAAATTTTACTTAGCTGTTCCTTAAGGCGTGGATCACTTTCATATAAAAAAACCTGCCGCAACGGCCAAAGATAAACTCATGCCTGGATTATTTTTAATGAGTACTTCCGCCTCGCTTTGACGTTCAGATTTCTTAACATTATCTGACCAGTTTAATTTGGAAGACAGGCAGTTTTTGGTAATAGCCATGCATACCAAGCCTCCAGTAATAAATACACCACCCGTAAACATTGCACTATAAATTGGTGCAACCCTGTGCTGCCTTAAAAGAAAAAGGGCGTAGCCCAAAAACGAAAGACCAACAAGCAGAAACAGGCTTAAAACAATTATGCCAAGAAGCCAAATAATCACTTCTGACTGCACGTTCAGTACCCTTGATAACAGAACTGATCATGAGCTCACATCCCTAACAAATGCAATAACCCCTTATCGAGTCTTGACAAACATTAAATTTATAGATCTGCCTTGTTTGCCAAATTCAAATAGACTAGACTCTAACTTAGGCAATAAGGAATTTGCTTTACCTCCCTGAAGTTTTGCCCAAAACTCTTAAAAATAATAATGATAGTTAAGTAAAACTATCCCCAGTTAAAAACCATACAAAAACAATAACTGTATACTCCTGTTTTTTAGGTTGTGTTGTCCTGCTGTAGTCACGCTGTGGAGCTCTGTCGTTTCAGTTAATGTCGTTAAGACAAATCTGAATTTATGGAGATTGACATGAGTGTTGATGTACCTCTTGATAATATCCGAATCAAACAACTTCCCACGATAAATTTATCGGGTGGCGTTGATTTCGATCTGGATGAAATTCGAATCAAAGAACTTGCCCCCATCAATATTGGCATTACCCAATTACCCGATATTAACCTCAATGCAAAGCTTGACCCGGTAATGTTAGAAACAAATAGCGTACTCAAATCTGACAGCACTGTTAAAACAGATAGCACCCTTAAGACGGATAGCACGCTTAAAACTGACAGTATCGTTAAGACAGACAGCAAACTTGAAACCGACAATAAACTTGACCTCAATGTCAGTATTAAAGAACTTCCCCAGATAGACCTTCAGTTTGGCTTACGACCTGTTCGTATGCACTTCCCCCTGAGTTATCAATTCTGCCTTAAACTCTTTGGCATCAAGGTCTTTGAATTCAAAACCTGTGGCGAGGGGATGATTATCGCCGAAGATTATAAAGCCAAGTCTACAGAACGATGCGAATAAGCATCCAGGAGAAGCAACATGAAGGGACACTATTCTGGAGAACCCGGTGTTGATTGGCACCTATCCAAAGATACCGCTAAATTTTGTGGCATCCCGAATGAGTGCTTAGGAGAGCTCACTCTAGTCAATACATCTGATGCTAAAGTCAAAGTTCGAGCATTAATGACCCAAGAACCATCGCGTGCGGCCAAAGACACACTTGCATTAAAACCAAGCCAAATTAGCTTATATGCTCGAGTTCCACCTCATTCTGAAACTCAAACGCTGGCTGCACTTCATTTGCCAAGCGATACAGCGCCCGGACAATATCGAGGGACTGTTTTATGCGGTAAGCACAAACACCCTATCGATGTAAAAATACTTGAACACCGCGAGTCAATTATTGAACCGGGTCACTCTCGTCTTAGAGGGGAAAGTGGTGAAACAGTAAGTTGCCAAATTTCAATTACAAACCTCGGTAATGTTGACCTTGAGCTGGGTGATGTCGGAATGGTTTGGCTCAGAGAGTTTGATTGGGTTGGTCGTACTTTAGTCTACACACTGCGCGAAACAACTGAAGGCGATAGCTACGAAGATTACGCTACCCGTCTCGTACAACACTTTCGCAAAGATATTATTCCACCAGCCAGAATTCAGTTTGAACCGACCGCTATTCGTGCGATCGCTGCCGGTAAAACCCTCTTACGTACTTTTAGCTTAATCCTTCCGCCAGGCTTAAAAAAAGGCCGCCGTTACTTGGGATTTATCAAGATCAACGAAAAACGGATCTGGCTGGAAGTTTTTTGTACCGGCAACAAGAAAGAAAATATCCAGTGAAGGAAGGTGAAAAAGTGCTGTCACTAGAGTAAGCATGTTGTTCACCATAATGACCACTGGGTCAATAGTTAGAGTTTATACTGGCAAAGGAGAATATTATGACAACGGTAAATTGCCACTCACCAGATTGGGACTGCGAAGCCCCGAATACTTGCCCCCCCAAAAGCCAACCTTCCTGCCTAAGTGTATTGTTGCTTCCCCCCAGACTCATAGCCGCCGCACTATACAGTGCTGGAGATGTGATCAAAACCACATTTGATGGCGGCTATGCAGATTCCTGCCCGATATGCCATGAATGTCATCCTAAAGATAAAGCCTGTTGTGACATTCCGGAAACAGCTTGTCCAAGCCCTTATGTTTGTCAAATCCATTGGACAGGATGCCCTGGTGACACACTTCATTATCAGATTCAGGTAACCAATACCTCAAAAATTAAGCGGGAATTTAATCTGACACCGGTCGCTTTTCCATGTACAGAAGAAACAATAAGCGTAACGCCAAACAAAAAAACACTGATGCCGGATGAATCACTTCAAGCCACTGCCAGCTTCAAAATTCCCAATACCTTTGGCGGAGGAAACTATCGAACAAAGATCAAGGTAGCGGGTGCGTATGAGCAATATATTCTTGTATGTCTAACGGTTCCTGCACAACAACATTGTTGCTGTGTTATCGAGCAAGGAGAAATACCTACTCACATTAAAGCCCACCACTGGTTTCATCACTTTCAATGTGAAGAGCCGTGCTTTGAACCCGTAAGGAAGGAGTCAGAAAGATGACATGTACGATCAGGCACCAGGATGTCATCGTCAATGGATGCACATTTCATGTTGCGATATCTGAACCTGCTAACAAGCACACTGAGAGTTCGCCTCGTAAAACTGTGTTCTGTGTGCATGGTTTTCCCGAAGGTTGGCTCGGCTGGCGCCCGCTAATGAGAGCCATGCCAGATGTTACCTTTATAGCACCCGACCTGAGAGGCTACCCTAGATCGGGCATGCCAAGAACGGGCTACGATGTTTTCACACTCATCCAGGATATCGATTTACTCATCAAAGAATTCAAGCTGGATAAGCCAATTTTACTTTCACACGACTGGGGTGGTGCGCTTGGATGGATTTATGCGCATCGCTTCCCTGATCGAATCAGCCAACTTGTCGTGG
Organism: Oleiphilaceae bacterium; assembly: GCA_041622015.1. Lineage (GTDB taxonomy): Bacteria > Pseudomonadota > Gammaproteobacteria > Pseudomonadales > Oleiphilaceae > PZPK01. The sequence goes on along the minus strand of JBFJZQ010000073.1, from coordinate 7,422 downwards.
TCAATTGTACTCACCCTCGTACATTAGTGCGTGCCGTCTTGACCTTTAAAGACTTCCAAACGCTGCGTATTCCTTGGGTTCCTCCCTTTCAAGTACCTTTTTTACCCGAACGCATCCTGACCAGCAAAATTGGACGAAAGCTCCTCGAACTATCATTCACTTTACGCGAAGGCTCAGAAGGCAATATGGATAAAGACTTAGTCAGGGAAATTGTTCATCGATTTTCTGATGCATCGAAAATGCGCGGACCTGTGGAGTATTATCGTGAAATCGTACAAACCCTGATTCATAAAGAGACGCGCGCCAAACTGAACGCTATTTATGACCAAGCCATTCAAGTTCCTGTGTCATTAGTTTGGGGGCTTGAAGATAGAGCTTTGTCTGCCAAAGTTGCCCAAACCAGCGACAAAGATGCAGGCTGCCCTGTGGAATGGCGACCACTCAAAGGCATAGGACATTTCGTCGACTTAGAAGCTTCGGACTTATTGGCAAAAGAGCTATACAGACTGCCAGGGCTAAAAAAACAAGTCAGTGCGCAGCACGTGAATATGACCGCAGCTTAGGAGTTTGAGCTATGGATAATAGAGCCAACGAAAACCACAGTGAAACAGAGCATCATCCCATTGAGTCTAAACTTTATGATGTCATTGTCATTGGCTCTGGTTTTGGTGGAGCGATCACCGCGTGTCGTTTAGCTCAGGCGGGGCGCTCAGTTTGCATCATCGAAAAAGGGAAACGGTGGAGTCGATTTGATTTTCCTCGCGGTCCTGGTGAAGTGTCGAAATCTGCTATCGCAAACCATCAGCACCCTAGTTCGGCCAATGGCTTTATCGAATACCGAAGCTTTAAGAATATGGATGTTGTTCAAGGCACCGGAGTGGGCGGAGGCTCGTTGCATTACTTCAACGTTCATATCCAAGCCCCCAACTTCATATTTGATCAAGCTGCTTGGCCAAAAAAGATTAGTCTCAGCACACTCAAGCCCTATTACAACTTAGCCTCAGACATGCTCAAGGCAAATAAAATTGAAGCCAACCAAGAACGTGATATTCCACAACGAACCCGTGTATTTGAAGATGCTGTAAATAGCATAGGTATGAAAGCTGAACGCGTACCGATTTGTGTTCGCTTGACAGATAACACTACAAAATCCGCGTGTGACCATTGCGGAAATTGTCTGCTGGGTTGCCACGTGCATGCCAAAAACACTTTGGATCTTAATTACATACCCCTGGCTGAACAGTATGGCGCAGTGGTTGTGCCGCAGCATGAGGCAGTCAACATTACGCCCGACGCTCAAGGCTACATGGTCACCTGTCAAGACTTGTCGGCCCCGCCAGGAGATTCACCCTCGACAACATGCAAGAAGCTATCTGCTCACCAAGTTATCGTTGCTGCCGGCACCCTGGGTACGAATGAATTATTACTTAAATGCCAACAACGAAGTCGCACCCTACCCCGGATATCAAAACAACTTGGTAAATGTTATTCAGGAAATGGTGACTTTCTCTTGGCGGGAACACGCTACAAAAATCGCATAGTGGACCCCGGAAGAGGCCCAAGCATTACCACCAGCGTCGAATTTCGAAATAACAATAATCAATATATTTTCATTGAAGATCTAGGCTACCCCGATCCCTTTATTTGGTATTTCAATAATCTTATTCCAACTGTGGGCAAGTTCACTCGCACTGTTCGACAAGCAAAACGTTATCTAAGTGAAGCACTGGGCACGCGGTTTAACTTTCAAATGGAAGAACTCTTTGAAGGTGGTTTTATGACCAGTTTTCTGCCTTATTTAGGCATGGGAACAGATGCAGCCGACGGTGAATTAAGTTTGGATAAACAAGGAAATATACGACTTCATTGGTGTATTAAAAATAGTCTGCCTATGTACACAGAAATGATTAAGCAGATGAAGAACTTGAGTGAAGCGTCGGGCGGTAGATTTATCAATAGCCTGCTTTGGAAGTCACCGCTTTACGGCATCCCCTTTTATAAAACCTTAACGGCGCACCCCTTGGGTGGCTGTGCCATGTCTGACTCACCACTGACAGGCGTAACCAATGATTGTGGCGAAGTTTGGGGCTATAAAGGGCTTTATGTTGCCGACGGTGCCTTGATGCCCGCGGCGCTAGGCGTTAACCCATCTGCCACGATCAGCGCAATAGCTGAACGAGTTGCCTTTCATATGATTCACCATCGAGAGATGCAACTGAATGACAGTCTCACCCCAAGCAACGAGGCAACACAGCCACAACAAACTAAACACACAACCCCTTCACTCAAAAGACAACAAAAGGAATTGAGCTCATGAGCACTGAAACACTCAGCAGAAACATTCAAGCAAAAAAAATCACTAAGTCTGGTTCACTAAAAGCGCCCGCGACAAAGAAGGCGGCGAACAAAAGCAAGAGTCGCCATTCGGAGGCTTCAGGCACAAAAGCTTCAACACTAGGCTCTTCGAAACCCAAAGAATGGCTCGGTATGACCCGCAAAGAACTGGACACAATTTACAAACAAGCCACACCGGGGAAAATCCCGCAAGGTGATACCCGTGGCACCGCCATTCTCGCTGGCGGCCCATTGCCCCGTCTTTTTGCTCAAGTTGCTAAAACGCTTGCATGGCAAGGCAAAGTTTTTGATCTGTTCTCGCCAGAATTTAACAGCGGTGTGGTGGTGAATAAAGTATCGCCTCTCGGGGTCAACCTTATTGTGGCAAAAACCTATCGGGGTGAAAGTTGGCTGGACGGCAAAGACACCATCATTATCGACTATAGCAGCACATCCTTATTTGCCAGCGCAATCCGGGATGAAATTAGAGAAGTAGAACCAGGCATCTATCTGGGTAAAGTCTGGTGGGGGAAAACACGCATTCTCGACTTTGCTTTAGAAACTCACGAGGTCATTGAACAATGAAACAGCTAATGAAGCGCATACAAGATTTGTTAAAGGAGCTTCATCCTTTACCTCAAAATGCGCTTATCCTCAGGATGCCTGTTATTGAAGCCAATGAAGGTGAATTGCGGAAGGTCTTGGCCACGATCAACCAAGACCCTGCTGATAACGCGATTTTTCCCTTCTCGGTGTTCAGTAACATACACTTCGCTCGATTTTTATTATTAGAAGGACCTGTATTAGACGGACGAAAGCAAAGCGAAACTTATGCCACAACATTAATTTTTATCGCCAATATTGATGGTTCAAAAACTGACTTCATCGATGAGCTTGTTAAGCATGTATCGCAAGGCCTGGATCAGGTTCTTAGTGCCTGTCATGGTTACCCCTTAAAAAGTAAACGAACTCGGGCAAGCAGAAAGTCTTTTATATCTGAACATATCATTCCTTCTCAAACAGATTATGTGAATACCATTGGCCGAAGTGCAAGCATGATCCGCCAGGAATCCGAGTTAAGAGATGCGCTTAAACTTTTTCTAAATGGGATCAAGCCGGATAGCTTTAGATCAGCAACGGCCTTACGCGATGAAGTAATCAAGTTTGTAAGCAGTAACCCGGAAATATCCTGGGCCCTGGCTAGTCGAGCGCAGCCTTCTTTTTTATGGCGCTCCATTGAAAACATCCGCTTTGCCGGTATTACCGCCTTGGGTATGTTAATACTGCTTTGGGCATGGCCAATCCTCGCCGTGTGGGTTCTCGCGCTGCGCATGCGTGAATCCCGAGACTCGGAAGACACCCATAGACCGCCCTTGGAGCGCCTGAATCAGTTACGTTCAACCGAAGATATTGCCGCACATAACCCCTTTGCAGCCGTGGGTTATGTTAAATCAGGCTGGCTTCGCCACACCACCACCCAGACATTGTTAGTGGCAGCGCAAGGCGTGTTACGGCATGTATTTAATAAAGGCAATTTAGCGGGCATTCCTGTGTTGGGTTTGGACGGTGTCGATACCATTCATTTTGCTCATTGGATCATGCTCGATGACGGTCAACGGCTGCTCTTCACCAGCAACTACGATGGCAGCCTTGAAAGCTATATGGTCGATTTTATCGATAAGGTCGCTTGGGGACTGAATCTCATTTTCAGTAACGGCGAGGGTTACCCCTTAACTCGATGGATTGTCCATGACGGCGCGAAAAAAGAACAAAACTTTAAGGACTATCTAGGCAACCATCAGATTGAAAATCAGGTTTGGTTCACCGCCTACCCCAGACTGACGGCCGTTAATATCGCAAATAACGAGGCTATCCATGATGGCCTTTACGGTCACATGACCGAAGCCCAGGCACGCGCCTGGCTAAAACGTTTATGACAAGGAAGATCGCTCATGGCAAGCACCAAGACAATAGAATTCGATGATATCCAAGGTTTGGTCACCCGTGGTTTTGGCTCATTAACGGCGGCCTCCTATCTCTTGATCAACATCATCGACCCCCAAAAAGCACGCCCTTGGCTGCGCGATTTAGTGGCACAAGTCACTTATGCTGACTTACGTCCGGACGAACAAGCCCTTAATCTGGCTGTGACTCATCATGGCTTAGCGCAACTTGACATTGAACAAGCCATTTTAGACAGTTTTTCTGACGAATTTCGTTCGGGCATGATCACCCCGCACAAACGTCATATATTAGGCGATGAAGGCGAAAATGCACCGGAACACTGGCTCTGGGGCGGTCCGGCCACACCGCAAATTGACCTGCTTTTGCTCTGCTACGCAAAAGACGCCAACACGCTGGTGGAACTTGAAAATAGCCTGTCCGCCAGCATGAGTAGCAACGGACTTAAACTGATCGAGAAATTAGATACAGAAATGCTGGTGGATAATAAAGAACACTTTGGTTTTCGCGATAGCATCGGCCAGCCTTATATTGATGAATTTAATCGTCAAAAACCTAAGCAGCCTGACCCGGTTCCTTTGGGCGAGTTTTTATTAGGCTACCCTAACGGCTATGATCGTTATACCCAGCGCCCGCTTATTAAGGCTGAACAAGACCCACTCAAGTTATTAAATGAGTGTGCGGAGAACAGCGCCTACCATGACCTGGGCTACAACGGAACCTACCTGGTGTTCAGACACTTGTTTCAAGATGTACCGGGCTTCTGGAGGACCTTGAAAGACCTGGCTGAAACAAGGCAGCGAGCAGACGAAAACGACTTGTTTGATCATAAACAGGAAGAAGCCATCAGACTCGCGTCAAAGATGGTCGGTCGCTGGCCTAGCGGCACGGCCTTGGTTCAGTCTCCTAACAAAGATGACCCAAACGCTCCAGATAAAGATGCTTTCACCTATCATGCGACTGACCAAGATGGTATGAAGTGCCCTCTAGGTGCCCACATCCGCAGAACAAATCCACGTGATAGTTTGAAACCGGAACCCGGTTCTGATAAGTCAATGGCCTTCACGAATCGGCACCGCATACTTCGTCGTGGCAGAGCCTACGGCAAACCTTTCGACCCGAGTATGAATCCGGAGCACTTTCTTGAAGATTTGAACAAGGAGCCTGCACCCATTTCTCGGGGTCTGCACTTTATTTGCCTTAACGCCAATATTGGTCGCCAGTTCGAATTTGTACAACATACCTGGGCTAATAATCCTAACTTCAATGGTTTGTACCAAGATCCTGACCCGATTATTGGTTCCCGCTCTCTTAATGGTTCTCAGGAAGATCAGTTTACTATTCAAAAGTTTCCATGCCGTGATCAGCTCAATAATCTACCTTCATTCATTAAAACACGCGGAGGCGCATATTTCTTTTTGCCTAGCCGGCGAGCTTTATCCTATCTATTCGCTTGAAATTTAGAAACTGTAACTGTCTATGAAAAGTACACTTTCCAAGGAGGAAAATCATGAACACGCTGCCCCATTTAGTTGAAAAGGCCACGACACGTTTTATCGACATCGCACGTGAACTCGAGCCCTTCTACCGTGATCAATTCGACTTAAGACTCCGCGCACCGATCGAAAGTATTGCACAAGCGCTGATTCGAACACGTCTAAAAGAGAAAGGCTTAGCCATTGCAGAAGAACAATACCAGCCCGATGAAGACGAGATCACCGAAGACATTACTCGCACCATGAATCGTTTTTTAGAAAAAGAATACCTTGAAACCGGAAAAATTGCCGAGCGCGCAGGAAATACCAAAACCTATGGCCTGGTAAAAGCCTCTTTTAAGGTACACCCGAATTTACCAGAATCGCTCCAGGTGGGGATATTCAAAGCGGGTATAACTTACCCTGCCTATATTAGATTTGGCGGCCCTGGCCCGCGTGTCGTTCCTGACACTAAAGATAACGGCATACTCAGTATTGGCATGAAACTCATGGGTGTACCCGGTAAAAAGCTCATGGATGATGAGCAGTTTACAGTGGATTTTTCAGGCATTAGCTCACCTAGCTTTACCACGCCGAATATCCAAGAAAATATCAAGTTACAGCAGCAAATCGGCAAAGGTACACCTTCATGGTATTTTCTCAACCCCCTAGATTCACACTTCCTCGATATGGTCATGCAAGGGCCCTATGCACGAAATCATGCTAACCCCTTACAACTAACTTATTTCAGTTGCGTACCCTACTTATATGGTCGGGAGTTCGGTCATGAGCGAGCCATAAAATATGCTATCAGATCACAACTCGAACCGACCTCACCACAGAGGCCATTGAGTGACAATTACTTACGCGAAGCCATGGTCAAGACACTTGAACACCAGTCGGTGACCTTTGACTTTGTTATCCAATTCCAAAAAGACCCTGTCACCATGCCAATTGAAGATGCCTCGGTGGTCTGGCCAGAAAAGCATTCACCCTTTATATCGATCGCGACGATCACTATTCCAAAGCAAACCTTCACGCATCCTAAACAAGATGCTTTGGCACGCCAGATCACCATCAACCCCTGGCATACGACTGCCACTCACCGCCCGTTGGGGAATCAAAATAGAGCGCGAAAAACGGTTTATCAACTCACCTCAAAAATGCGCCAGAAAATCAATAACGAAGCGCATGTAGAGCCAACAGGTGATGAAGTATTTACTGAGAAAAAACCGACTAAAACCCTACATCGACAACAGGCTGAAAAAGAAAAAATCGACTAGAACAAAAAATGCAGGAGTATTTACCATGAACACCCGTCAAGCATTGAAGCGTATAAATACAGTGATTCGCAACCTGCCCTATCTTCCTGAGGTATTACTGCCACTCGATTTTAAGTCTCCTTGGTCTGAATTAAAGTCCGAGAACTATGAATCGGCTCACTATTTTGCAAGATCCATCCGATCAGCCTTGTTCCCTATTTATGCGCCTTTCCGTGAAGTACCGCATTTGCCCTACGAAGTGCCTGAACATGGCCAGTTTGAAGACGATAACCAGACTTGGTTTTTCCTGAATGGGATCTGTACCGATCGAAGCGTACTTCGGCTTAATGGCAAAGCCCTGGCAGACCTGTTTCAACGAAAAATATATT
>JBFJZQ010000072.1:0-11962 GCA_041622015.1 Oleiphilaceae bacterium | reverse complement strand
GGGGTGAGGTTTCTCGCCCCCTATTTTTATTTTTGGAGCACAGTAATGGAAAACCTTGGGCAACTTGTTCAGCGAGCCATTGAGGCTGTAGACGCAGCAAATAAGATATCTGAGCTGGATCAAGTTCGAGTCGATTATTTAGGTAAGAAAGGCGAAATTACCCAGTTACTCAAAACTTTGGGTAAGTTGGATGCCGCAGAGCGCCCTGCTGCCGGTGCAAAAATAAATGAGGCGAAAGAAGAAGTTCTTGTAAAGTTACTCGCTAAGAGAGATGTCTTGGAAAATGCCGAACTCTCTGAAAAATTATTAAGTGAAGCTGTTGATGTTACATTGCCTGGTCGTGGTACAGAATGGGGCGGTCTCCACCCTGTTACAAAGACTATGCGCAGGATAGAACAGTTTTTCTCCAAGGCCGGTTACTCCATTGAAGTGGGGCCTGAAATTGAAGATGACTACCATAACTTCGAAGCCTTAAATATTCCAGGTCATCACCCTGCACGTGCTATGCATGATACCTTTTATTTTGATGCAAATACTCTATTAAGAACGCATACATCACCCGTTCAAGTCAGAACAATGGAAGCAGGAAAGCCGCCATTCAGAATGATTTGCCCAGGACGTGTTTACCGTTGTGATTCTGATCAGACTCACACGCCCATGTTTCATCAGGTAGAGGGTCTTTTAGTAGAAGAAAATGTCAGTTTTGCTGATCTAAAAACAACGATTGAGACATTTTTAAAAGTTTTCTTTGAACGTGATTTGGCGGTTCGGTTTAGGCCTTCCTATTTTCCTTTTACTGAGCCATCTGCAGAAGTTGATATTGAGTGGGGTCGGGATTCAGACGGAAATATTAAATGGTTGGAAGTCATGGGCTGCGGAATGGTCCACCCAAAAGTATTCGAATCTAGCGGTATTGACCCTGAACAGTATAGCGGCTTTGCCTTTGGTTTAGGTGTAGAGCGGCTAGCGATGCTTCGTTATGGTGTTAACGACCTCAGAATGTTCTTTGAAAACGACCTGCGTTTTTTAAAGCAATTTAATTAAACAAGTTTAGATAAGTGGAAGTGCGATGAAATTTAGCGAACAGTGGCTAAGAGAGTGGGTGAATCCATCAATTGATTCTGATGCCTTGGTAGCACAAATTACAATGGCCGGTTTAGAGGTTGATGGGCTTGAGTCCGTGGCGGGTGAATTTACTGGGGTTGTTGTTGGAGAGGTTTTGAGTCTTGAGCCACACCCCGATGCTGACAAGTTAAATGTCTGTCAAGTGAGTGATGGAAGTGAAACCTTTCAGGTTGTTTGCGGTGCTTCAAATGTTAAAGCCGGCATAAAGATACCCTTTGCAAAAATTTCTGCTGTACTTCCGGGTAATTTCAAGATCAAAAAAGCAAAACTACGTGGCGTTGAGTCATTTGGAATGTTGTGTGCAGAGTCAGAGTTAGGCTTAGCTGAGCAATCTGATGGATTAATGATTTTAGCAAATGATGCACCTACGGGTTCTTGTATTAGAGACTATCTATTGCTTGATGATAAATGTATTGATGTTGATCTAACGCCAAATAGAAGTGATTGTTTATCTATTGCAGGTTTAGCGAGAGAAGTAGGTGTGTTAAATAAAGCGCAAGTAACTTCTCCAAAGTATAATGTTGCCGCTATTTCACATAATGATACTTTCCCTGTAAATATAGAGAACAATGATGCATGTCCAAAATATTTAGGACGAATCATTAAAAATGTCGACCTAAGTAAAGAGAGTCCCTTGTGGCTGCAAGAAAAGTTAAGACGTAGTGGGTTGAGAAGTATTGATCCAGCAGTCGACGTGACTAACTTTGTTTTACTTGAGCTTGGTCAGCCGATGCATGCTTTTGATCTGGATCAATTAAAAGGAGCAATTACTGTACGAAATGCCAAGCAGGATGAGCTCTTAACCTTATTAGACGGTCAGGAAATTAAGCTTCGTGAAGATACGCTTGTGATAGCAGATCAATCAGAGGCACTAGCAATAGCGGGTGTCATGGGAGGTCAGGATACTGGTGTGAGTGACAAAACTCAGAATATCTTTTTGGAATGTGCTTTTTTTACGCCTTTAGCGCTTGCTGGTAAGGCTCGTTCTTATGGGCTTCATACTGATTCGTCTCATCGCTTTGAGCGTGGTGTTGATTTTAATTTACAGCACGAAGCAATGGAGAGAGCGACAAGTTTATTGATCGATATCATCGGTGGTGAGGCCGGTCCAATTTCAGAAGTTGTCTCGGAAAATTCACTACCCAAAACGACTAGAGTGAAACTAAGAGAAGCAAAAGTTACTTCATTGCTTGGTTTAAAAATTGATACGGCTGAAATCGAAGATATATTAACACGTTTGGGTTTAACGCTTATTTCAAAAGAAGCAGATGGTTGGCTATTTGAAGTACCCAGCTATCGCTTTGATATCTCAATAGAACCAGATTTAATAGAAGAGATTGGCCGTATTTATGGATATGACAAGCTCCCTAAAACATCTGCATTAGGTGAAATTACCTTAAGAGAGGACGATGAATCCTCCGTTTCTCAAGAGTTTTTTGCTGACCGATTAATTAGTTTGGGTTATCAAGAAGCCATTACCTATAGTTTTGTGGAGCAGAAGCTTCAGGAGATGATCACGCCTGATCAAGAAAGTATAGCTTTGGCAAATCCTATCTCTGCTGATTTGGCTGTAATGCGTACCAGCTTGTGGCCAGGTCTATTAAAGGCATTGTCATACAATCAAAACCGCCAACAGGCCAGAGTGAAGTTTTTTGAAACGGGTTTAAAGTTCGAGAAAAAAGCTGGTGAAATTATCCAAACCAGGATGCTCTCTGGTCTTGCATCTGGAACAGCTCAGCCTGAGTCCTGGAATAGTCCTGCACGTAAGTTAGATTTTTATGATGTGAAGGCAGATGTGGAAAATCTTCTGTGCTCAGTGGATGCAACAATCACCTTTGAAAAAGCAGAGCATGCTGCATTGCACCCTGGCCAAACTGCAAAAATTGTTAAAAATGGTGAACTAATTGGCTATTTAGGCGCTATTCATCCTAAATTACAAAAATATCTGGATTTAAATGGCTCAGTTTATTTGTTTGAACTATGCTTAAACGAAGCGGTCAAAGGAGTAATTCCACGTTTTACTGAGGTGTCTAAATATCCTGAAGTACGGCGTGATTTAGCGATTGTGATCGACCAGCAAGTTCCCTTTGAAAGTGTACGTTCAGAAGTGATTGCCCATGCAGGGCAAGACTTAGTGAATGTAGTGCTGTTTGATGTTTATGCTGGTGAGAATTTAGGCAAAGGCTTAAAGAGTTTAGGTTTAGCATTGGTATGGCAACGTATCGATCGAACCTTAAACGACGAAGAAATAAATAAAGCCTTTGAAAGTATAGTGTCAGCACTAAATGCCAAGTTTGGTGCGAATATTAGGAGTTAGTGCATGGGCGCGTTAACTAAGGCCGATATGGCTGAAACTCTTTACGAAGAGGTCGGTTTGAATAAGCGCGAAGCCAAAGAAATGGTGGAAGCGTTTTTTGAAGAAATATGTGATGCATTAGGGCACAACGAACAGGTTAAACTATCTGGCTTTGGAAATTTTGATCTTCGAGATAAAAAACAAAGACCAGGGCGAAACCCTAAAACGGGCGAAGAAATTCCGATTTCTGCTCGAAGAGTTGTTACCTTTAGACCCGGACAAAAATTAAAAGCAAAAGTAGAAGAATATGCTGGAACCCAGTCACAATAATGAATTACCCCCGATACCAGGCAAACGCTATTTCACCATTGGTGAAGTAAGCGACCTTTGTGGTGTCAAAGCTCACGTCCTCAGATATTGGGAGCAAGAGTTTGATGATTTGTCACCTGTAAAACGTCGTGGAAATCGACGTTATTATCAGCGTGAAGATGTCCTGATGATCAGGCAGATCAGAAGTTTGTTATATGATCAAGGCTATACCATCGGTGGTGCGAAACAGAAACTGGTGAGAGATGAGACAACTGAAGGCGTTTCAAATAATGGACTATTGATCAAGCAAATGATTGCTGAGTTAGAAGAAGTTTTAGCTGTTCTGAACAGTTGAATATATATTTTCTTAAATGCAAAAAAGCGCCGATTTATTCGGCGTTTTTTATTTATTTATCAGAAGTCATCATGTATCATTCGCGGCTTAAATTCAGATACGTTCTAACGTTTCTGTATGTCGGGACGTAGCGCAGCCTGGTAGCGCACATGCATGGGGTGCATGTGGTCGGAGGTTCAAATCCTCTCGTCCCGACCAATTTTTTCTATCAACTAGCAATTGTTATAGTTTTAAGATTTAAACTCCATTAGCCAGCCTATTTTCAATTTTCTACCTAAGTTAATTTGAAAATGATCAAAATCCACGCCACTAAAAAACTCTTAACCAAGCTGCCCGTCAATGAGCAAGGATACGTGCCGCCAAATAAAAATGCGCCACTGCGTCAGGGTAACAACACTAAATCCTCAGAAAGCTTACTCAGCGACTAGCACGCTAACTTGATCACGCTACAACGCCGAAACTGTATTTTATTTGTCCACGACATCACCCGCTTTCCTCTGTTTATTCCTTGTCTGACCAAGCCCGATTTTGCTGCGCTAGATTGGTATTTTCAAGATGCCTTTATGAATACGCTGCTGAAGATTGGCGCCGATGAAGTCATGATGAATCGTGCCGCTTCCATACTGTAGCCTTTGTGTTTCGATACCGATTGCAAGCGTTCGGTGCCAGGCACTATGAACCAAATGGCAGGTGATATTGAGAATTCAATCAACTCACTGATGCCTATAACAACGGCCCCATACTGCCGAATTCTTCGAAGAACTGAAACAGTTCATTAGCAATTAGAAGGTGAAGAGAAACGCGATATGTGCGAAGGGCTTTAAGAAGAATTCGCCATCTTTGACTTGCTTTGTCAAGAAATACCGTTTTCAGAAAAAGAGCGCAACGAAGGCAAAGCGGTAGCAAAGGAATTACTAGAAAAACTAAGAGGCTCGCTCGTTATCTATTGGCGAAAATAACAACGCGCAAAAGCACGCGTGCAAAGTATGATTAAAACCTGCTGGATAAACTCCCCGAAGCCTACGATGAAGACCTGTGGCCTAAAGCCTGCAAACAGGTTTATATGCATCTGTTCGATAAATATGCGGGTGAAGGGAAGAGTGTTTATCACTAAATTTGTTTCAATTATACCGCCTCAATGAAGGAAGAGAGCTGAGCATGATAAGGAATTTCAATTTTAATTTCATTTCAAATACAAGCTATAGAGCTTGCAAAATTTGGTATCAACTCAGTTCCCGAAGACATACTTTCTGCAATTCAAAAGGATGAATTTCTAAGGCCTCACTTTACGTATGAAAGTGCAATATCTAACTTAGCGAATAAACTGAAGTGCTTACCGATCAACTATTCACGTCCTAAAGTTGAATAGACACGCGCACGCAGCCTTTTCAAAATCTTATATATTCTGTTTGTAAGAAGAATAAGGGATTTTATCTTACAGCAGCCTTTTTGATGTTGAGTTTTTGCGATATACATATAAATCATAGCCACCTTAGGACGATACGCTAGGAATTGAATTTACGAACTCTATTTCATCTATGCTCAACGCGCTTAGCTAGCTCAATTCCTTCCAAGCTAAATAATGACTTATAAATACCTTGCCGGACATCGTCGCGATAAAATCACTGTGCAATAGCTGGTCCATTACCGGGCCTTTTACTTCCGATAAATGAAACTGCATGCCTGCATCTCGGAGGTGATGATCCACTGAGCGAAGGCTTTCCAGCGCACTGGTATCGATGTCGCTGATAGACGAGCATTGCAAGACCAAATGACTGGCATCGGGGTATTGCGTTATTAATGAATTGACTTCATCTTCAAGTACCCGAGCGTTGGCAAAGAAGAGACTGGCATCGATACGCATGCTGATGATTTTATCGCTTAGTTCTACCTGGTGGCGTAGACGATTACGGAAATGCTCGGTGCCAGGTATTTTGCCAATCACGGCAATATGGGGGGTGCTTGAACGGTACAAATAGAGCATTATTGACAAGACTACGCCACTGATAAGACCTAGCTCGACACCTTGTATAAGGGTCATCAAAGCGGTAAGGGCTAAGGCGGCAAAGTCGCTACGATTATAACTCCAGACGCGTTTGATGGCTGGAATATCCACCAATGAAATGATCGCCACCATAATCATCGCCGCCAAGTTGGCAATGGGAACGTAGTATAAAAACGGCGTCATGAAAAGTGTTGAGAAGCCTATCGCCAGCCCAGCGAATGCCCCTGCGGCAGGGGTTTGTGCACCGGCTTTGAAACTTACAGCTGAACGCGACATACTCGCTGAAATGGGGAATGCCCCCGATACACCCGAGGCCAAGTTAGCCAGACCTAAACCAACTGCTTCTTGGTTGGGATTGACACGCTGACGGCGTTTCGCCGCAAACGATTGAGCCACCGAAAGTGCACTGACATAACCGATTAAACTGATCAATGCTGCCGAACTTAACAAGCTCTGCCAGCGCTCAGTTGACCAGTTCAGGGTATTAATGTCGGGTAAGTGCAGCTCTGGTAAGCCCTGTGGAATAACACCCACCACGGCAATCTGCTGTTGTAAATCAAACAGGAAGACAACTAATACCGAAAGGCTCATGACCAAAATAGGTGTGGACTTCGATAAAATATCCGTCCAAAAGGAGGCGAACCCTAAGCGAAGTGAAAGCTTTTTAAGTCTGTCCGGCAAGAAGTACAACATCAATACTGCAACCGTGCCTAGTGCTAAGGTATATAGGTTTAGAGAGTGAAGTCCCAGCCCAAGATCCGTAAGCATGGCCAGTAAATTACCCCCGCTCACATCAAGACCGCTTAGGTTGCCAACCTGGCTAACTGCAATAACAATGGCCGAAGCTGATATAAAACCGGTTATGACCGGGAAGCTGAGAAAATTACTCAAAAAGCCAAGGCGTAATAAACCGAATAGTAAGAGCATCATGCCACTGCTTAATGCCAGAACAACGGCACCGAGTAAATAGTCTTCTGGCCGTGATTCAGGGAAAGCAACACTCAGGGCGGTTGCAGTCATAATAGATGAAATGGCAAAGGGTCCAACAGATAAAGCACCACTCGAGCCAAATAATGCATAAAGTAAAAGCGGTAGCATGCTCGCATAGAGTCCTAACTGAGGAGGTAAACCTGCCAAAAGTGCATAGGCTAAAGACTGAGGAATCATCATCATCGTAATGATGAGAGCCGCTACAACATCTTGTGCAAAGGTTTCGCGCTTATACTCGCGACCCCATCGTAAAATAGGTAGGAATGAATCTAAACGCATAGCATTTCCTTACTAATGATAGTGAATGCATTCTAGGTTTCTAGCAATATAAAAAGTCAGCTTGTCATGAAAAATGATCACTGCACATCCTATGCCGTTCTTCACTTTATATAACAAGTCAATACTCATCATGATGTGTTAATACTTTAAAGCAGTTTAAGTGGCATGCTTGGTCTGGAACTGATCAGAAGTAACTTGTACTAAGCCTAAGAGATCCATCTGAAAATTTATGCTCCAAAGTAGACTTGCTTATCAACTGATTGTGCTAACACGGAACACTTTGTTAATAGAGGATAAGGTCCGAGAAAAATGGTTTGAGACCGTATTATGAATAAAACTATATAAAAAATAAGGTCTTAGAAAAAATCTAATTTGAAATAATTAAAGCTGGCACGGCATATGCGCTAAATATATATGTGGATATAACATATTAGTACAAGTTTGGGTTCGATAGAATTTAATAAAAGTGCGTCGTAACAACGCAACGCATTTAGAGCTTCTATTTAATGAATTTCATGAACTTGATAAGCGTATTAAATGGACAGAAAAGTCGTGAATATGAAAACTATTTTAATGGGTGTATGCCTATCAAGACGTTTTGATATGGCCAGGTATATCTAATGTCTGATTTCGCATTAATTCTAGTCAGTACCATTTTGGTGAACAACTTCGTGTTGGTTCAGTTTTTGGGTTTATGTCCATTTATGGGGGTGTCCAATAAGCTGGAAACGGCTATGGGTATGGGGCTGGCAACCACCTTTGTGTTGACCTTATCGTCCTTATGCAGTTATCTGGCGTTCAATTACTTATTACAGCCGCTGGGTCTTGAATATTTGCAGACCATCACCTTTATTCTGGTCATTGCATTTGTCGTGCAGTTTACCGAAATGGTGGTGCGTAAAACCAGCCCGGTGCTTTATCGAGTGCTTGGGATCTTTTTACCTTTAATCACCACAAATTGCGCGGTCTTAGGTGTAGCCCTGTTAAATATTAAAAAACAGAATGGTTTTATGGAATCGATTCTCTATGGCTTTGGGGCGGCGGTGGGGTTTTCCATGGTCTTGATTCTATTTTCGGCCATGCGAGAGCGAATTGCCGTGGCAGATGTACCTACACCATTTAAAGGTTCTGCGATTGGTATGATTACCGCAGGCTTAATGTCACTGGCCTTTATGGGCTTTACGGGTTTGGTGAATATTTAATGTTAAGCATCGTATTAACAGCGGTGGTTGCCTTACTGGGTCTGGCGCTGGTGTTTGGTATCTTGTTGGGCTTTGCGGCAGTGCGCTTCAAAGTGGAAGGCAACCCCATTGTTGATCAGATTGATAGTCTGCTTCCGCAAACACAATGTGGTCAATGCGGTCATCCGGGGTGTCGTCCTTATGCTGAAGGCATCGCCGCCGGTGAAGCAATAAATAAGTGTCCTCCGGGTGGTGAAGTTACTATTCAAGCACTGGCTGATTTATTAGATGTTGAAGCGCCTTCACTTGATGCCGAACATGGTGAAGAAAAACCCAAAACTGTCGCGGTCATTCGAGAAGACGAATGTATTGGTTGTACTAAATGTATTCAGGCCTGTCCGATTGATGCAATTTTGGGTTCAGCCAAACATATGCACACGGTGATTGCATCGGAGTGCACCGGTTGCGACTTATGCGTCGAGCCTTGCCCGGTTGACTGTATTGATATGGTGCCTGTCGATAAGGGTTTAGCTGCATGGCATTGGGAAGCGCCCAAGCCTTTGAATATTATTGCAACGGATTCAGCTTCTTATCACGGAGCGGATGCAGTATGACGCCCAATGACATCATCGCGACCTGCTCTGTTGATATTTTTGACTTTCACGGTGGCATTCACCCTGAAGAGCATAAAACGGACTCCAATCAACAACCTATTCGTGTCTTGGGGCTCCCCCCTAAATTAATATTACCCTTAAAACAGCATATAGGGACCGCGAGTAAGCTGCATGTTGAAGTCGGACAAACAGTATTAAAGGGGCAAAAAATTGCAGAGGCAGACGGCCCTTTTAGTGTGGCCTTGCATGCACCGACCTCAGGAGAAATCATTGCCATCGATGATCAATTAATTGCCCATCCTTCGGGTCAGACGGATCATTGTATTAGCTTAATTCCTGATGGTGAAGATACATGGTGCGAGCTCCATCCCTGTGAAAATTATCATCAGCTGAGTGCCAGTGCGATTCAACATAAAGTCAGTGACGCGGGGATTGCCGGCATGGGAGGGGCGGGCTTCCCGACAGCGATTAAAATTGCGCCACCGAATTTAAGCAATATCGATACGCTGATTTTAAATGCTGCCGAGTGTGAGCCTTATATCACTTCGGATGACCGATTATTGCAAGAGCGAGCCAGTGATGTGGTCGCGGGTCTTGAAATCCTTATGCAAGTACTGGGTGCTAGCCGCTGCTTGATTGGTATAGAAGACAACAAGCCTGAGGCGATTCTTTCTTTAGAAAAAGTGCTCGATGGAAAAACAATTCAGCTGTGTGTTATACCCACTAAATATCCCTCTGGTGGTGAAAAGCAGCTCATCAAAATTCTCACCAATAAAGAAGTCCCTAGTGGAAGAATTCCAGCGGATATCGGTATCGTTTGTCAGAATGTGGCGACGGTCGCAGCAATATATCGAGCGGTTCGTTTTGGAGAACCTTTAATCTCGCGGATTACCACATTGACGGGTGAGCAAATCCCGAAGCGAGGTAACGTTGAGGTACTGATAGGGACACCGATTGACTGGATGCTGGAACAGGTAAATTATCAGCCAGCGAAGATAGAACGCTTAATTATGGGTGGGCCGATGATGGGCTTCACTTTGCCGCACTCTAGCGTCACCGTGGTAAAAACAACAAATTGTATCTTAGCACCGAGTCCAAAAGAGTTACCTTTAGCGCCACCGGCACAAGCATGTATTCGCTGCGGTTTATGCGCTGAGGTCTGTCCAGCAGAATTATTGCCACAACAATTATACTGGTTCTCTCGTGCAGAAGAATATGAAAAAGCAGAGCATCATAATTTATTTGATTGTATTGAATGCGGGGCGTGTTCTTACGTCTGTCCAAGCTCTATTCCTTTGGTTCAATATTATCGACATTCAAAAGGTGAGATAAAGCAGCAGCGTGAAAATCAGCTTAAGTCTGACCAAGCTCGGGAGCGTTTTAAAGCAAGGCAGCAGCGTTTAGATCGCGAGCAAGCGGAAAAGGCCGCGAAGCGTCTAGAACGTATCGAGGCTGCGGCCAAAGCAAAGGCAGATAAATTAGCCCAAACAGATAATAAAACTAATTTAGACGAAGGATCAGCATCCACAACAGTGATTCAGGAAAATACCGATTCCGTGAAATCGGAACACAAGCTAGCTAAAGAGAACGTGAATATTGCTGAATTAATATTGTCTTGGGAAAAAGCACAGATAAAACCCGATGTCATGTTTGATTCAAGTGATGAAACAGATGGTGGAAAATCTTAATGGCATTGCTATCGATAAGTTCACCGCACACTAAAGGGCCTCAGCGTACATCTATTTTAATGCGCTGGGTGATCGCAATGACGATTCCAGGTTTGATTGCACAAACGATCGTTTTTGGCTGGGGCAATCTGCACAACGTTTTGTGGTGTTCAATTATTGCTCTTGCCTGCGAAGCGATCATATTAAAAATTCGGCAGCGTCCGCTTGCTGTCTATTTAAATGATTACAGTGCCTTGATAACCGGCGTCTTGTTGGGTTTGGCACTGCCGCCCTTTGCGCCTTGGTGGGTATCTTTTATTGCGACTGCTTTTGCGATCATCTTTGCCAAGCATTTGTATGGTGGGATGGGTTCAAACCCCTTCAATCCTGCCATGGTTGGTTATGCTTTGGTATTGGTATCTTTTCCTGTCACCATGACTACAAATTGGGCTACACCTTTAAGTCTGGTTGAACAAGCGCCATCAATTCCTGAAACCTTTGCAAAAATATGGAATGAAATAGCCTTGCCAGATGCTTTAACCGGGGCCACACCGCTTGATACCTACAAGCATGAAATAGCCCATTCGCTATCCGATGAGGTTTTTCAGTCACCCGTCTTTGGTCGCTTTTATGCGCTAGGTTGGGAGTGGGTGAATCTAGCCTTTCTAGCGGGAGGCTTGGTTTTGTTCGCGCTCAAAGTCATTCCTTGGCAAACCCCTGTTGGCGTACTTTTGGGCTTGGCGATACCGGCGATAATTTTAGGTTGGGACGCCGATCAAAGTGCGCCATTTATGCTGCATATGCTAGCTGGTGCAACGATGTTAAGTGCTTTCTTTATCGCCACTGATCCGGTGACCTCGTCTACGACAGCGCGAGGTCGTTTGGTATTTGGTTTAGGCGTAGGTTTTTTTGCCTATATTATCCGACGTTACGGTAGTTACCCCGATGCCTTTGCCTTTGCTGTGCTCTTAATGAATTTTGCTGCGCCGTTGATAGATGTCTATACCCAGCCCAGAACGTATGGCCACACGAAAGCCCAGCGTGGACAAAAAGCAAAAGAGAGGCCTTAACTGTGACTGATCCAATTAAAATAAATGAAGTGGATGAGGCTAAGCCAGAAAGTTTAAGGTATTCGATATTC
>JBFJZQ010000071.1:0-12170 GCA_041622015.1 Oleiphilaceae bacterium | reverse complement strand
GAAGAATTCCCTGTGCAACCAACTGCTTGATCATATCCAACCCGAAGGCGGTAAAGGCATCATTGATAGGCACATTCATTTGTGAAGCTAGCTCGGACAAAGCCTCTTCCCTGTTTGAATAGCCTTGTTCAAATAAGTTTATTAATGCAGAAGTCGCCGCATTAATTTCGGTAAACTCTACCTTATTATCTGTATTTCGAAACACTAACAAAAAGGTCGGTTTGTTTTCTGAAGGTATATAGTCTGGTGAAATTTGATGTACGGGCCAATCATAGATCAGGTTATGTAAACTCGGGGTCACTGTAATACCTGCCGCAGCATGGTGTTTTGATGACTCAACTAGCGCCGATTCATCGAAGGTATCCACTGCCAACTCCACCCATTCATAATGCGCTAATTGAGTCAGCCAAGGATAGGTCATTTCGGGGGCGAGGTCTGAGACTAAGTAATCTATAAATTCTTTTGGAATATCGTTGAAACGCGGGGAATGACAACGCCAATCTCGGAAGAAGGATCGCGACAATTCGCACCACCCATCTGGACCAACAATGCTTTTACAGACTGGAAAACAGGTATTCAAGAATCCGCATAGATTATTAAATAAGAGGTCTTCATAAACTTTGGAACGCCTTGGGATAACCCCAGCAGGTAAAGTTTTATTCTCTGGATCGCGTAAGTATCGACCAAATTCCGCTTGAAAATTTTGCCACGGCTCAAGCATAGGAGCGAACCTTTGAAGCTGATCCCGTATCTGACAACTTCGTCTGAATATCGCGTATCTGCTCTACCTCAATCAGCAATTCAGACAAGGCAGGAATGTTGAAGTCGCGTTCTAAACAGGTCGGTGTATTCGCTGCATCAAACCGCTTCATTGCGTAGGTCTGCTCTAGTAAGCGCCAGACCGGGTCGATCACCTTAGCGCCATGAGTGTCAATAATCAGACCATCTTCTTCAACATAATGCCCTGCGACGTGAACATAGCCCACCTTATCTAAAGGTAAGGATTTTAAATAGCTGATTGGGTCAAAGTTAAAATTCTGGCTATTAACATAAACGTTATTTACATCAAGGTGAAAAAAGCAGCCAGACTCTTCGACAATGGCGGAGACAAACTCTGCTTCTGTCATATCGGCATCGGGAGGTGCCACATAGTAAGAGGCGTTTTCAATACCGATCTGCATCCCCAAGATATCTTGTGCTTGTTTAATGCGCTGAGCAACCCACTTAACGGCCCCTTCTGTGCACGGAATGGGGAGCAGGTCATACAGGTGACCATCATCGGCACACCATGATAAATGCTCTGTGTATAAAGAGATCTGATGCGTATGCATAAAACGCTTTATATTTTTGAGTAATACCGTATCTAGTTCGGTATAGCCGCCAACCGAGAGCGACAAGCCATGACAGGTAAAAGGATATTTCTCTGAAAATTCGCGTAAGTCTTTGGCGAAACGACCACCAATGGCTAACCAGTTTTCGGGTGCTATTTCAAAAAAATCGACAGGGATAGGCGATGATGTGTTTCTTAAGTCAGAAAGCATTTCTCGTCTGAAACCTAAACCGGCAAACCCGGGATAAGCAGAGATATTGTCTAAACCGGCTGTTTTCATCATCACTACCTTAAACGTTAATACAGATAAAGCTTGAGCGACCTAAGTCGCTCTTATTTCGAACACAAAGTGTGGGTTATTTATTGCCACCGCACTTACCTTCACCACACTTGCCTTCCATTGTCTTTGCAGCTTTGGCCTTCATATCGCCGCCACACTTGCCTTCGCCACACTTGCCTTCCATTGTCTTTGCAGCTTTGGCCTTCATATCGCCGCCGCATTTGCCTTCACCACACTTGCCTTCCATTGCCTTTGCAGCTTTGGCCTTCATATCGCCGCCGCACTTGCCTTCACCACACTTACCTTCAGGCATTTTGTCATTAGAAGCAACGAGGTAACCACTTGATAATGATGTGGCAGAAAATGGATTTTCGTTTGCTTGAAGTGCACCAGAAAACGCAGCTAATGCAACAGAAGAGCCTAGTACAACAGATGATAATGTAGTCTTTTTCATAACGGATCCTTAAAATTATAAAGTGTAATCACTCATTTCTTAGTTGAGGTGCGTTTGAGTAACAAGTGATACTCATTCAACACCATAAGTAGTGTTTCAATAATATAGTCGATAGGACAAAAGATATTCTTACAACTTATTTAAATTTTTTATTATTAATTTGTTTACGGTTTTTATGTGCACTTATCCATTCGCAGCTAGAACATCTGATAGTTTTATTTAGTTGATCTATGAAATAATAGTGTCATCCGATCACTTTCGCCAATTTGTAAATAATGCTCTTTATTTTCCTCTCCCAAACGTAGTGTGGGCGGTAAGGTCCAGACACCTCTTGGATGATCGGTGCTATCTTTTGAGTTTCGATTTATGTCGCTCTCCGCTATTAAGGTGAAGCCTGCCTTTTCTGCCATATTCTGAACGTAATCCTGACGCATATAACCGCTTGCTTCTTGGTCACTTAATGGTCTGGTATCGGCAAGTCGGTGCTCTACAAGGCCTAATACGCCTCCTGGCTTTAGCGCTTTGTGAAAAGCTTCAAAGGCAGACAACACACGTTCATCACCGCCACCACGCATAAACCAGTTATGCACATTGCGGAAAGTTAACACCATATCGGCAGTGCCTGCGGGTGCAATATCAACATAGTTTGGCGGGTTAAACGTGCTCAGTTTGACTTGATCATAGTGCTCGGGTGACTCAGCTAAACTGTCGATAAAATGCTGGCGTGAAGATCGGTAAAATTCAGAAGAAGAATCTTCATTAAAATGCGCGGCATAAAAGCGGCCTTTCTCTTTCAGATAGGGCGCAAGAATTTCGGTATACCAACCTTTCCCACCGGGCCAAATTTCGACGACCGTCATATCCGGTTTTAAGCCGAAAAATTCCAGCGTGGCTTGCGGGTTTCGATACACATCACGAGCAGAAGCGTCTGCCCTGTGTTTGGAGTCAATAATATCTTTCAGTTCACTCGCAATGGCAGGCGTTAAAAAAGACAATATAATTATTGTGATTAATGCTGTTTTTTTGAACATAGTTTCAACCTTTATCAATAAATACATCTTTCAAATTAAACTCTGAGTAGCATCAAACACATTTCGACAGGCTCAATGAGCGTATGAAAATATCAGCACCCTCAAAAGGGTAAGGGATATTCGCGCATCACCTTATGTACTTGAGACAACACCTCTTCACTCAAAGTGATTTTAAAGGCATCAATATTTTCTGTTAGCTGCGCTAAAGACGTCGCCCCTATGATAGTAGACGTGACACCGTCAATTTGATTGCACCAAGCCAAGGCTAATTGAGATGGCGTTATATCATGTGCTTGCGCAATTTCTGAATAAGCTTTAACAGCAGACTCCACCTGCGGCTTATCACGAAAAAAGCCATTTCGTTGGGGAATAGTCCAGCGGCTACCTTCAGGGCGTTGCCCATTCAAATATTTGCCACTCAACACGCCACCACCTAAAGGTGACCAAGGTAAAAACGCGATATCGGTATGCACACAATTTTCGATCAAATAAGGCCAGTCTTTGCTATGGAGCAAGTTAAACTCATTTTGGATAGACACCATTTTGGGCAAGGCATGCTTTTCAGCTAAGCGCAAATACTCATTAATTCCCCACGGCGTGTCGTCCGACAAACCACAGTGGCGAATTTTCCCGGCTTTAACGCAATCGTTTAGTGCTTGCAGAATGCCTAACATCTGGTCGGAATGCGCTTGCGTATCGACATCGGTAAAACTAATTTTACCGGGCCAGTGTTTGGCGAAATGAGGCGAAGTACGATTCGGCCAATGAAGTTGGTACAGATCAATATAATCTGTTTGAAGGCGCTTTAACGATGCATCGACGGAGCTTTGAATGGACTCAGGGGTAATATCCCCACCACCTCTGATCCAAGGAATGCCATTACCGGCTATTTTACTCGCAAGAATAATGTCGCTGCGTTTGCTTGAATTCGCCGCTAACCAATTGCCGATCATTTTTTCAGTTTTACCGTAGGTTTCAGCCTTTGGTGGAACCGAGTACATTTCAGCGGTATCGATAAAATTAATACCTTGAGCCAAAGCATAATCAATTTGCTCACTAGCTTCGCGCTGACTATTTTGGCTTCCCCAAGTCATCGAGCCTAAACAGACTCGGGAAACGTTAAGGCCACTGCTACCCAGTTTGGAATAGTGCATATCTTGTCCTTTTATTCATTATTTAGTTCGTTAAAGACGCTCCATGAGCGGGAGCATTTCGTTCCCTGAGCCCGTCGAAGGGTATTCAAATTAAACTCTGAGTCACCTCAACCGCATTTCGAAGGGCTCAGTGCAGGCAAAGCTCAATGAGGGTGATACGTTTAATGATTCTATACGTTCAAATACCTAAACCAGATCTAAATTTTGCAGGTAAATACTGAAGATCATCGGCTTCATCAATATCATGTAACGCTCTCAAATGTGCTACTTGCCAGTCCAACTGTCTAAACCGTTCAAGGGTGAGCGCGCTGACTTTTTCAGTACTCCAAGGTATATCGACAAATAAACGCTCATGGAAAGCATTTAAACCCATCAGCGCATAGCCACCATCAGAAACGGGGGTCAGGCAGGCATCATGACACAGTAACTCTTCAGCTGCGTTTTGCAGGTAATGGGAATCCAGTTCTGGGCAATCTGTGCCCATTAACAAAACAGAGGCATGGCTTTGCAAGGCCCTTAGAGCAGCGCGAGCCATTCGTTCGCCTAAATCACCTTCGCCCTGCTCGCTTAAGATAAGGTTTTTCGGACATGAATACGCTTTCCAATAACTACAATCCAAAGCGGGCGTGACACATAATTCAACGCTGCCAATATCCGCCGATAAGGCCACCCCAACGGCATGATCAAAAAGCTTTTTAGCTAGCTGTGCAGCACCCTGCTCGCCTAATGCAGGAATAAGACGGGTTTTGGCAAAGCCCGCCAATGGAGCTTTTGCAAAGATAATAATATGACAATGAGGGTTCATAGCTTGTTATTTTAATTCAGGTTTAACGATATTTAGACACCAGCTCTTCGGCACTCGCGCCCCGCCAATAAGCAAAACGAAGATACCACATTAAGAAGATAGTTCGCCAAATGCCTTTTTGTTCCCAGCGTCGGCCAGAGGTAATCACTTTGGCTTTTAAAGCAACAGGCGGGGTCTTCGTTTTTAAATGTTTGGAAAATTCGATATCTTCCATAAGCGGCTGAACAGGAAAACCGCTGACTTTCTCGAACAAGCTTCTTCTAATAAAAATGGCCTGATCCCCTGTCACGATGGCACTTAATCTAGAGCGGTGATTCATAAACCAAGCGATCACTTTAAACATGATAGAGTGCCCTGTAATACTGACGTTAAATCGCCCCCATTGTGAACTTTCATCTTCAAGAGCCTCTTGAATAAGTTGAACAGCATTTTTTGGTAATCGAGTATCGGCATGCAAAAACAACAAGATGTCTCCTTTGGCATGCGCAGCCCCTGTATTCATTTGGATGGCACGCCCCTTTTCTGAGCGAACAACTTTAAAGCCCAAGGCTTCCGCTTGCTCGGGTGACTGGTCAGTGCTGCCACCATCGACCAAGATTATTTCGCAACCTGCGCGCTGACACACCAGTAAATGTTCAAGTAAGTCTGGCAATTGTGCCGCTTCATTTAAGATCGGCACAATAACGGAGATGCTCATTTTCAAGATCTTGTTTCCTGAGAACGCTTATTTTTTAACATTCAAACGCCAATCGTAATCGAGAAATTCAATCTCTATTTTTCCTTTTTGAATCGCCATCACCTGCTGATCAGTGAGTTTCAAAGCATCGGAATAAAGTGCAAAGAAGTTTTCTAAACTATCGACACCAGACCAACCTTTTTCAAAATCCTCTCGATACCATTTGAAGATGGACGATACTTGCAGCGCATCACCAGATAGCCGGTTCCGAGTTTCATCCATCAAAAATAAACCCGTTTGCTCTTCTAACTGCGCTTCTAAACGCTCACCTGTAAAGGCTTCTGCACGTAAGGCCGGACAGCCGATACTGGCACAGTTCACGGCAAAGTGAATACGTGCGTCTTTATAGCGATCGGAACCACGAATCAAATTATGTTCAATATCATCCAAGCTTCTTGTTTTGCCTAGTAGAG
Organism: Oleiphilaceae bacterium; assembly: GCA_041622015.1. Taxonomy (GTDB): domain Bacteria; phylum Pseudomonadota; class Gammaproteobacteria; order Pseudomonadales; family Oleiphilaceae; genus PZPK01. The sequence continues at coordinate 5,967 of JBFJZQ010000071.1, read as the reverse complement.
GAATAAACGCCTTTTTCCATGGCGATCTAAAAAAACTACCCAACTCTTTTATCGACTTTAAGTCTGGATATTTGGTGAGAATAAATTCAACCGTCCATGCATTATAGGCATTGATTAGAAAAGCTAGCTGCGCGTCATTGGATAGCGCATCGAACTCGTCAACAGGTAAAGACGACAGTTTATCCAGATAGGCCACCAGTTCATCGCGTGCTGTTCGAAAACCCGCATAATCGACGCTAGTCGCTTGACCGCCGTTAATCTCGTGAACATATTTTTTTAACAGCCCATCCCAAATTGAATGATCGACAGTTTGCGCCTGCGACATAAGTGCGTGGCTCCATAAAAGAATAAACAATATTGAGAGATTAACTGCCCTGATCATTAACCGCGCCTCCAGGTGTGATATTTCTCTAATAAACGCAAGGCCATTTCTGGCGCGTGAGCTTTCTTCCACTCTCCCGCGGCATACTTATTTGCTTCTGCCCAGGTTGGATAGGTGTGAATGGTACCGAGGATTTTATTCAGTCCTAGGTCATGGCGCATGGCAAAAACGAACTCGGCCAATAAATCACCTGCATGTTCACCGACCAAGGTGACGCCGAGAATCTTATCTTTACCCGGCACCGTCAGTACTTTCACAAAGCCGTGCGCGGCACTTTCTGCAATAGCCCGATCCAGATCGTCGATACCGTACTTAGTCACTTCGTAAGCAATGCCCTGCTCGTTGGCTTCTTGTTCGTTTAAGCCAACACGCGCGACTTCCGGGTCGACAAAGGTCGCCCAAGGAATCACGCTGTAATCGGCTTTGAACTTCTTAAACTGACCAAATAACGCATTCACCGCGGCATACCAGGCTTGATGCGCAGCAGTGTGGGTAAACTGGAATGGCCCTGCCACATCGCCTGCTGCATAGATATTCGGGTATAAGGTTTCAAGGTATTCATTGGTCACGACAGTGCGATCTGTTTCAATGCCTAAGGTTTCCAGACCATAGCCACTTAAACGCGCAACACGTCCCACTGCACAGAGCAAATCATCAAACTCAATACCTTGCTCTTGGCCTTCGTGCTCAACCACAATAAATTTACGCTCGCCTTCTGTTTCACAACGCAAAGCAGTATGGCCGGTAAGCACTTGGACACCATCACGTTCCAAACTTGCTTTGGTCAGCTCGGACACTTCCTGATCTTCCCTAATCATGATGCGATCACCGCGTTCAATCTGGATAACCTCGCTACCGAGGCGTGCAAAACTTTGTGACAATTCACAACCGATGGGGCCACCACCTAACACGACTAAACGCTTGGGAATCTCATCACGTTTGGCAAACTCATCCCACAGGGTGTCGCTGGTTAAATAACCGGATTCTTCAATACCTGGAAGCGGCGGTACGAATGGGCTAGCTCCCGCAGCTATCACAATACTGCGCGCTGTTAAACGCTGTGTTCCACCATCGTTAAGCGCAACTTCTACCGTCCAAGGGTCAATGAGTTTGGCATAGCCTTGTAGGACTTCTACCCCCAAGCCGGTGTAACGTTCAACGCTGTCGTGCGGTTCAACTTCAGCAATGACCTTATGAATACGTTGCATGACTTTTTTAAACGAAAAGGTAGGCTGGGTATTTTCCAAACCATAGTGTTCAGCGCTTTGCATTTGTTTGGCTAGCTTGGCACTTTTGATTAACGCTTTACTCGGAACACAACCATAATTCAGACAATCGCCGCCCATTTTGTGCGCTTCGATCAAGGTCACCTTTGCCTTAACGGCTGCGGCAATATACGAAGACACCAAACCACCCGCACCCGCACCGATAACAATTAAATTGCGATCAAACTGTACTGGCTTCGTCCAATTTTCATAGACACGTCTTGCCTTAACAACAGCAATAAGCTTTTTAGCAATAAGCGGAAAAATACCCAATAAAACAAAAGAGAAAATTAAAGCAGGCGATAGTATTCCAGAAAGGCTATCAATCTGAGCCAACTGCGTACCTGCATTCACATAGACGATCGTACCGGCCAGCATGCCGATTTGGCTGACCCAATAAAAGGTTGCCGCTTTGATCGGGGTTAAGCCCATTAAAAGATTGATTAGAAAGAAAGGAAACACTGGCACTAAACGAAGTGTGAAAAGGTAAAAGGCTCCTTCTCTTTCGATACCGGCATTAATGGCTTTTAAACGGTCCCCAAACTTAGACTGCACGGTTTCCTGTAGAAAATAGCGAGAGGCTAAAAAGGCCAAGGTTGCACCGATCGAACTGGCGAAGGAGACAATGACTGTTCCCCAAAGCACGCCAAATAAAGCGCCTGCCGCTAAGGTCATTACCGCAGCACCCGGAAGGGACAACGCCGTCACTAAAACATACACACCCAAGAATGCCATGGCGACAATAAACGGTGATTCCGAACGCCATGCTTCAAAGCCGCTTAAACCATTTTTTAGTCCGTCTAAGGTTAATAAATGCTGAAGGTCATAACTGAAAAACAAGAAAATAACGACCGCAATTAACGCTAAAATAATACCTTTTTTCATATCCATACCTTTCAAAATTATTTAAAGAGCGCCGCCGCAACTACTACCCTGACCTGCTGTGCAGCCAAAGCAATGATCAGCTATCGCGATGGCTTGCCCATCAATATCTTCATTGAACAAATCTTCCAGTGTATTCGCCTTCGAGGCTTTAAGCGGTAGCTCCAATTGTTGGTTGAAGTCACAGTCATATAAATTGCCTTGCCAGTCGACACTGATGAGTGAACGACACATGACGCCTTTCAGATTCGCCGAGCTGAAATTATCCTTCAGCAAATTCATATACGATTCGAATTCACCTTTAGAGATAAGCGTGGAGCCGAAACGTTTGATCGGCATATTTGCCAAAGCATAGAGATCGTTAAATTCGATGCCAAAATGCGCCTTAAGTTCACGTTTATAATCTGCTTGCAAGACTTCCTGATTAGGCGGAAGTGATGGCCCTTGCGGGTTATAGACCAAGTTGAGTTTTAGTGAACTGCCTTCTTGGGCATAGCCTAATGCATTTAGTTTTTGCAGGCCGGCGATACTTTTATCAAATACCCCTTCACCTCGTTGCTTATCGACATTTTCGAGCGAGTAACATGGCAGTGAAGCGACTACTTCGACTTTATTCTCGGCTAAAAATTCCGCTAAGCCTTCATAACCCGGTTCAAACAAAATGGTCAGATTACAGCGATCTATCACGTGGATACCGGCATCTCTGGCTTCTTTCACCAACTTTCTGAAACCTTGATGCATTTCAGGCGCGCCGCCAGTGAGATCTAGGGTGTGTATATTGCGCGCTTTCATCACCGGCACAATGCGCGATAAGTTGAGCTCATCCATCATCTCGGTACGATGCGGCCCCGCATTCACATGACAATGCAAACAACGTTGATTGCAGAGATAGCCCAAGTTCACTTGTAATATCTCAGTTCTAGCGCGCTTGATAGATGGAAAGTCACTTACCTCTAACAAAGGTAATGTTGCATGCATGGTCAACTCCTGTCGGTCACTCTTGAGGTTTTAAAATACGTATGATGCTTATTAGTAAGTTTAAGCGTTATAACACTATAAATTAGATTGCGCACAATATAGTCTCACAGAACTGCTGTTTTCTTACACTTTAAATTGTAAAAAATTATTTTTTATTATCGATGTAATAATTTGCTCTGTAGAAACGTCTACTCACTATAGCTTACGTGATATTTGTTCTATATGGTTCAGTTATCGTCATATTGAATAAAATTTAAAACTTTTTAAGCCTCAAAAATCGAGGCAATTTACATCAAGGTATGAATATGAATGCGCTTTTATCGCTTAGCAACACACTCCTTAATTTATTAGACAAGGCTAAACACATTAATTTTTTAGGCCCCTTGGCCTTGCGAATTTATTTATCGCCTATTTTTATTTTAGCGGGCTGGCACAAACTTCAAGCTTTAGATAGCACAGCCTATTATTTCGGGGAGATTCTGGGTTTACCTGCGCCAATGCTGATGGCAACACTTGCGGGTTTAACTGAATTCATAGGCGGTATCGCCTTATTGTTTGGCTTTGCGCTACGCTTATTTGCGATTCCTTTAATGGTCACCATGGCCGTTGCAGCAGCTACGGCACATTGGGAAAATGGCTGGCACGCACTCCCTGAAACCCAGCTAACTGTCCCTTGGGAGTGGCGAACAGATTTAATCGAAGAGGCTCAGCCCCGCAAAGATGCGGCGAAATCCTTACTTAAATCACATGGAAATTATTCTTGGTTAACCGAAACCGGCTCGATCACCATTTTGAAAAACGGCATCGAGTTTGCGGCCACCTACTTCATCATGTTGTTGGTGTTGTTTTTTATCGGAGCGGGCAACTATTTCAGTTTGGATTACTGGATCGCAAAGCGTTTTCGTAGAGTTTAGAGAAAACGCTCGTTGAGTATCCCTGCTTTGAAAGTTTATCGAAGTGGAGAAATGCTCAAGCATATAAACTTCGCCTAAGCCCGTACTTCCCTTCGACGGGCTCAGGGAGCGGGTATCAACCTATGCAAATACCGTCACTGTCTGTTGGCTAATCGCAATTAACTCACCCTTACTATTCCAGATTTTGGCGCGGGTAAATCCATAGCCATTCTCTGCATGAATAATATCGGCTTGATACTGGCAATACTCACCTGCGGCTAAATTGGGTTCTGGCTGGATAAAGTCTATCGACCAATTTAATGAGCTTGCTGGAGCTAATTCTTTGAGCATGGGCAGCGGCGCAGGTGGCCATGCATCGACTAAGCCTAACAGCTGGGCATTTCCAATCGCCATTGACTCATCATTAAAACGGACAAAACCTTTGAGGTGTTCGTCTGAACTTCCTGTAAACGGTAGCTGAGTACAGTAGCGGAAATCGAAAAACTGGGTAAAGTTCGGCGTCATACCTGCAACGAAGGGCAACGCTTCTCCAGAATCAATTAACTCTTGAAACTGATAATTAGGCTCTTTCACCCGTATCACTGATTCTCTTGCATGACCAAAACTGCCGACAACTGTGACCAACGTTTGGCCATTTTGAATGCCCCGCCCCAGAATTTGTGAAACAGATTTACCTTGTCGAAGTAGTTCGGCTTCCAGAATCAAAGGCTCACTCAAAGAAACCGGCCCGACAAACGAAATCTGTAAACTTCTGACAGGTCGGTCATCATCTAGTTGTCTCAGCATTGCTTGATAAACCAAGGCGGCAACCAAGCCACCGAACACTGCGCGACCTTGAGACCAATCCTCACTTATTTGAATAGCAGAAGAACCTTGCGAAACAGAATCGCTATATTGCTGGAAAGACATAAACACTCCTCACACATTGGGGCCCTAGATAATGCCGAATAAGAATGTTTGAGGTAAAGCTTAAAACCCAAAATTAACTGGGAAAGACTGTTCTAATGTCAAAAACGGTAAGCTGCTCTAACGAACTAATTCGATAAAGCGCATAGCAAAAGGTGCGCAAGCACACCCTATTCAGTTCTTGTTTTTTCTTCGCTAACTCGAAACTTTACTCAACTGCTTGTCATGCCATTTAGCTAAGCTCAGAATACAAACGACAGCGCCTATCAAGGCGTATAACATGTCTGACTGTGTATCCCAGACATAACCTTGCGTACCTAAAAAGGCTTCAGCACCTTGGCCAGAAAGCAGTGCTACCCACCACTCAATAAGTTCATAAAATGCGCTAAATGCCAAAGCGATTGAGACGATAAATAGATTCAACCAAGCCACACCATTAACCACGTTTTTACGAATCAATAATTCTCTCGCAATCAAAGCTGGCACAAAGCCCTGAAAAAAATGCCCCACTTTGTCGTAGTTATTTCGTTCAGAATCAAATAGGTCTTTCAGGTAATCAAATAAAGGAACTTCGGCGTAAGTGTAATGTCCACCTACCATTAATACGATGCAATGCATCAAAATAAAAATATATAAGAGG
>JBFJZQ010000070.1:0-12179 GCA_041622015.1 Oleiphilaceae bacterium | reverse complement strand
CTTTGGTCCTATCAAAGATTATGAATGTTTATGTGGCAAGTATAAGCGCTTAAAACACCGCGGTGTTATTTGTGAAAAATGTGGAGTTGAAGTTGCGCTAGCAAGTGTTCGTCGTGATCGCATGGCGCATATTGAATTGGCTAGCCCTGTTGCGCATATCTGGTTCTTGAAATCATTGCCATCAAGAATTGGTATGTTGTTAGATATGACACTGCGTGATATCGAACGAGTATTGTACTTTGAATCATACATGGTTGTTGATCCAGGTATGAGTACGCTTGAGCAAGGTCAGTTGTTAAGTGACGAGCAATATTATGAAGCGCTGGAAGAATTTGGTGATGAATTTGACGCTAAAATGGGTGCAGAAGCCATTCAAGCAATGCTTCAGAGTATTAATTTGGAAGAAGAGATTGCGCGCCTAAGAGAAGAGATTCCTGCAACTAACTCTGAAACCAAGATTAAAAAACTTTCTAAGCGTTTAAAATTATTAGAATCATTCTACAGCTCAGGAAATAATCCAGAGTGGATGATTTTAAAAGTGTTGCCAGTATTACCACCCGATCTTCGTCCATTAGTTCCACTTGATGGTGGCCGTTTTGCAACATCTGACTTGAATGATTTGTACCGTCGAGTGATTAACAGAAACAATCGTTTAAAGCGTCTTCTAGAGTTAAGTGCGCCTGATATTATCGTGCGTAACGAAAAGCGGATGTTACAAGAGTCGGTTGATGCGCTGCTCGATAACGGCCGAAGAGGTCGTGCAATTACAGGTTCTAACAAACGACCACTTAAATCATTAGCCGATATGATTAAAGGTAAGCAGGGTCGTTTCCGTCAAAACTTACTTGGTAAGCGTGTTGATTACTCAGGGCGTTCGGTAATTGTTGTTGGTCCAAGCCTTAGATTGCATCAGTGTGGTTTGCCTAAAAAAATGGCGCTTGAGTTATTTAAACCATTTATCTTTTCAAAGCTTGAGCTTCGCGGTTTAGCGACCACGATTAAAGCAGCTAAGAAAATGGTTGAGCGCGAAACACCTGAAGTATGGGATATCCTTGCGGACGTGATTCGTGAGCATCCTGTTATGCTTAACCGTGCACCAACACTACATAGATTGGGTATTCAGGCCTTCGAACCTGTATTGATTGAAGGTAAAGCTATTCAATTACATCCTCTTGTTTGTGCTGCTTACAACGCCGACTTTGACGGTGACCAAATGGCCGTGCACGTCCCGCTGACTATTGAAGCTCAGTTAGAAGCGCGTGCCTTGATGATGTCTACAAACAATATTCTTGCGCCAGCAAGTGGTGAACCGATCATCGTTCCATCTCAAGATGTTGTATTAGGTCTTTATTATATGACCCGTGCGCGTGTTAACGTGCAAGGTGAAGGCATGGTCTTCTCTGATATTAAAGAGGTTCAGCGTGCTTATGGCGCTAAGAAAGTCCATTTGCAAGCAAAAGTAAAAGTACGTTTAACTGAAAATGTCTATCAAGAAGATGGCTCTACCATAACAACGACTGCAATTGTTGATACAACAGTTGGTAGAGCAATGTTGTTTGAAATCTTGCCAAAGGGTTTACCTTTCGAGATCGTCAATAGACCAATGGTTAAGAAAGCGATTTCTAAATTGATTAATACCGCTTACCGTGTCTGTGGCTTGAAAGATACCGTAATCTTTGCGGATCAGCTGATGTATATGGGCTTTTCACAAGCGACTTTCTCGGGCTCTTCAATCGGTGTAAATGACTTTGTAATCCCAGATGAAAAGTACACCATTATCGATGCAGCTCACGAAGAAGTTAAAGAAATTGAAACGCAATTTTCTTCTGGTCTTCTGACGCATGGTGAGAAGTACAATAAGGTAATCGATATTTGGGCTAGAGCTAACGACAAAGTAGCAAAAGCCATGATGGATAACCTTGGTAAAGAAGAAGTATTTGATAAAGACGGAAATGCAGTCGATCAAGATTCGTTTAACTCTGTCTTTATGATGGCTGATTCAGGCGCGAGGGGTTCTGCTGCACAGATTCGTCAGTTAGCGGGTATGCGTGGTTTGATGGCAAAACCGGATGGTTCGATTATCGAAACGCCAATTACTGCAAACTTCCGTGAAGGTTTGAACGTGCTTCAGTACTTTATTTCGACTCACGGTGCGCGTAAAGGTTTGGCTGACACGGCATTGAAAACGGCGAACTCAGGTTATCTAACGAGACGTCTAGTTGATGTCGCGCAAGACTTAGTTGTCACAATGGATGACTGTGGAACAAGTCATGGTCTTCTAATGACGCCGCTTATTGAAGGTGGTGATGTTGTTGTTCCTTTGGGTGATCGTGTACTAGGTCGTGTATCGGCTAAGGATATCTTCGCGCCAGGCGATACAGAAAATGCAGTATTACCCATTGGTACATTCCTGGATGAATCAAAGGTGGGTGAGTTAGAAGCTGCCGGTGTTGATGAGGTTTGGGTTAGATCAGCGATTACTTGTGATACGCGTCATGGTGTATGTGCAATGTGTTACGGTCGTGACCTAGCCAGAGGTCATATTGTAAACAAGGGTGAGGCTGTCGGGGTTATCGCGGCACAGTCTATCGGTGAGCCGGGCACACAGTTAACGATGCGTACCTTCCATATCGGTGGTGCGGCGTCTAGATCATCTGCTGTAGATAATATTCAAGTTAAGCATGGCGGTAAGATTCGCCTTCACAACATGAAGTCTATCGAACGCAAAGATGGTTGCTTGGTTGTTACTTCACGTTCATCTGCGTTAGCAATTGCTGATGAGCATGGTCGTGAAAGAGAGTGGTATAAGCTACCTTATGGTGCGGTCATTTCTGCTAAAGACGGTGACAAAGTTGCTGCCGGTTCAGTTGTGGCTAAATGGGATCCGCATACTCACCCAATCATTACCGAAACGGGTGGTAAAGCACAGTTTGTCGGAATGGAAGAAGGTATTACAGTTAGAACGCAAACCGACGAATTAACGGGGCTTTCAAACATTCAAATTATTGACCCTAAAGATCGGCCTTCTTCTGGTAAAGAAGTACGTCCAATGGTTCAGCTATTAGATGAAAAAGGTGAAAGTGTAACGCTTCCTGGAACAGATACACCGATTCAGGTGTTTTTACCGCCCAATGCACTTTTAAATATGCGCAATGGTGACAACCTTGAAGTGGGCGATGTCTTGGCGCGTATACCGCAAGAGTCATCAAAAACGCGTGACATCACGGGTGGTTTGCCGCGAGTTGCTGACTTATTTGAAGCTAGAAAGCCAAAAGAGTCTTCTATCTTGGCTGAGGTAAGTGGTGTGGTTAGTTTCGGTAAAGAAACTAAGGGTAAGAAGCGTTTAATTATTACACCAAAAGACGGTTCTGATCCGTATGAGGCGTTAATTCATAAATATCGACAGCTAAACATCTTTGAAGGTGAAACGGTTGAGAAGGGTGAGGTTATTTCGGATGGCCCGTCTAATCCGCATGACATTCTTCGCTTATTGGGTGTGGTCGAATTATCGAAATACATTACCAACGAAGTGCAAGACGTCTATCGTCTGCAGGGCGTTGTGATTAACGATAAACATATTGAAGTAATCGTTAGGCAGATGTTGCGTAAAGTAGAAATCGTTCAATCTGGTGATACTGACCTAATTAAAGGTGACTCGGTTGAGCATGTGAAATTCTTGGAAGCTAATGAAGCAGCAAATGCGGCTGATAAGATGCCTGCGCAATGTGAAAGATTATTGTTAGGTATTACCAAGGCCTCCTTGGCTACTGAATCGTTTATCTCGGCTGCATCTTTCCAAGAAACGACGCGCGTTCTAACTGAGGGTGCGGTTACCGGTAAGCGAGATTACTTGCGTGGTCTGAAAGAGAACGTTGTTGTTGGGCGTTTGATTCCTGCCGGTACGGGTCTGGCTTATCACAGTGAGCGTAAGCGAAAGAAAGAAGCGCGCGCCTTACGTGGAAGTGAAGAAGGCTTGGGTGTAAGTGCTCAGGATGTAGTAGCAGCCTTAAGTGCTGAACTTAATAAGCAATAAGGCTTATAAAAGAGTTGATTGGGTAGGCTGGTGTGCAAAAAAACATCAGTTTACTTGACAGTTTGAGGGCCTGTCATTAGACTGCGCCCCTCAATATTATGGCACCTATAAAATAGGTGCTTTGTTTGTACAATGAATTTAATGGAGTTTGCTTACATGGCAACGATTAATCAGTTGGTACGTAAGCCTCGTAAACGTGTTGTTGCGAAAAGTGACGTACCTGCGTTACAGGCTTGTCCTCAACGTCGAGGTGTTTGTACTCGTGTTTACACAACTACCCCTAAAAAGCCTAACTCGGCTTTGAGAAAGGTTTGTCGTGTGCGTTTAACAAATGGTTACGAGGTTACATCCTATATTGGTGGTGAAGGCCATAACCTACAAGAGCACAGTGTTGTTCTTATTCGTGGTGGTCGTGTTAAAGATTTACCGGGTGTTCGTTATCACACAGTTCGTGGTAGCTTGGATACTTCAGGTGTTGCAAATCGTAAACAGGCACGTTCTAAATACGGTGCTAAACGACCTAAAGGTTAAGGTTAGTACGATTTTTCAATTGTATTAATTACAGTAACTAAATTAATGAATTAGTTGAAGGATAAGAGTAAGGCTAAGTAAATGCTTAGACGAACCTGAAGACCTTTAATATTTAAAGAGGGCTTATCATGCCAAGAAGAAGAGTTGCCGCCAAACGCGAAATACTTCCAGATCCAAAGTTCGGAAGTCAATTATTGGCAAAATTTATGAACCACGTAATGGTTCACGGTAAAAAATCAGTCGCTGAAAAGATTGTTTATGGTGCGCTAGAAACTGTTAGCCAAAAATCTAATCAAGATCCACTTGAATTATTTGATAAGGCGCTAGAAGCGATTCAGCCAATGGTTGAGGTTAAGTCCCGACGCGTAGGTGGTGCTACTTATCAGGTGCCTGTTGAGGTTCGTCCTTCTAGACAGATGGCTCTAGCAATGCGTTGGTTGGTAGAGTACTCGCGTAAGCGTGGTGAAAAATCAATGGCGCTTAGATTAGCAGGTGAAATTTTAGATGCCGCTGAAGGTAAAGGCGCAGCCGTTAAGAAGCGTGAAGACGTTCATAAAATGGCAGAAGCAAACAAAGCATTCTCACACTATCGTTTTTAATAGTACTTTGTTTGATATGGCCTGCATTCTAGCAGGCCTTTTTCGGTTTAAGAGGTCTAAAAGTGGCTAGAGTAACGCCTATTGCAAGGTATAGAAATATTGGTATTTGTGCGCATGTCGATGCAGGTAAGACAACAACGACTGAGCGGGTGCTTTTCTATACGGGTTTGTCTCACAAGATTGGTGAGGTGCATGACGGTGCGGCGACGATGGACTGGATGGAGCAGGAGCAGGAGCGTGGAATTACAATTACCTCCGCGGCCACCACTTGTTTTTGGGCTGGTATGCAGCAGCAATTTGACCAGCATAGAATTAATATTATAGATACGCCAGGGCATGTCGATTTTACCATAGAGGTTGAAAGGTCTTTACGGGTTTTAGATGGTGCTGTTGTTGTTTTGTGTGGCTCTAGCGGTGTGCAGCCTCAAACAGAAACAGTTTGGCGGCAGGCAAATAAATATGAAGTTCCTCGTATTGTTTTTATTAATAAAATGGATAGGACGGGGGCTGACTTTCTATCAGTTGTTGATCAGTTAAAAGAGCGTCTGGGTGCTTTACCTGTGCCATTGCAAATGACAATTGGTTCAGAGGATCATTTTAAGGGTGTGGTTGATTTAATAAAAATGAAATCAATCATCTGGAATGAATCAGATCAGGGCATGACTTTTGAATATCAAGATGTTCCTAAGGAGCTAGCTGAAGAATGTGCAGAAATGCGCGAGTATTTGGTAGAGATTGCTGCTGAGTCATCTGATGAGCTGATGGAGAAATACTTGGAAGGTATAGAGCTTTCCGAGTGTGAGATTAAGTTAGGTGTTCGTCAAAGAACGCTTAGAAATGAAATTGTTCCGGTTATTGGTGGTTCTGCGTTTAAGAATAAAGGTGTTCAGGCGATGTTGGATGCGGTGGTGGACTATCTGCCATCGCCTACTGAGGTGAAGCCAATAGAAGGCTTGGTGGATGAAGATGTTTACGAGATTCGTAAAGCTGATGATGCTGAGCCTTTTTCTGCGCTAGCGTTTAAAATAGCGACAGATCCTTTCGTGGGTACGCTTACTTTTTTTAGGGTGTATTCGGGTGTGTTGAAGTCTGGTGATGCTTTTTTTAATCCCGTGAAGGGTAAAAAAGAGCGCGTGGGTCGCATGGTTCAAATGCATGCCAATAATCGAGAAGAGATTAAAGAGGTGCTTGCGGGAGATATTGCCGCTGGAATAGGTTTTAAGGATGTCACAACGGGCGACACACTTTGTTCTTTGGATCATAAAATTACCTTAGAGCGCATGGATTTTCCGGAGCCTGTTATATCGGTCGCGGTTGAGCCTAAAACTCAGGCTGATCAGGAAAAGATGGCTATAGCTTTAGGTAAGCTTGCGCAGGAAGATCCTTCTTTCAGAGTGAAGACTGATGAGGAGACGGGGCAGACGATTATTTCGGGTATGGGTGAATTGCATCTGGATATCATTATTGACAGGATGCGTCGTGAATTCAGTGTTTCGGCTAACATTGGTAATCCTCAAGTAGCTTACAGAGAGGCCATTAAAAATACTTGTGAGATTGAAGGTAAATTTGTACGACAATCTGGTGGTCGAGGCCAGTATGGCCATGTTTGGATTAAGTTTGAGCCCAAGGAAGAAATGGCTGAGGGTCTAGAATTTGTTAATGAAATCGTTGGTGGTACTGTTCCTAAAGAATATATACCGGCGGTTGAGAAAGGTATTGCAGAGCAGATGCAGAATGGCGTTCTTGCTGGTTTTCCTTTACTCGGTTTAAAGGCGACATTGTATGATGGATCGTTTCATGATGTAGATTCTAATGAGATGGCGTTTAAGATTGCCGGAAGCATGGCAACTAAAAAACTTGCTTTGGATGGTGGGGCTGTTTTATTAGAGCCGATTATGAAAGTCGAGGTTGTTACTCCTGAAGAAAATATGGGGGATGTGGTTGGTGACTTGAATAGGCGGCGTGGTTTAATTCAGGGTATGGATGATTGCGCTTCGGGCAAAATTATTGATGCTGAAGTGCCATTGTCTGAAATGTTTGGGTATGCAACAGATCTGAGGTCTGCGACGCAAGGTAGAGCTACCTATGCAATGGAGTTCTTAAAATATTCAGAAGCATCAAAAGCTGTTTCTGACCTAATAATCAATAGATAAAGAAAAGAAAGGGGTAATCTCGTGGCAAAAGAAAAATTTGAACGTAATAAACCGCACGTTAACGTTGGAACCATTGGGCACGTTGACCACGGCAAAACAACATTAACAGCGGCGTTAACGCGTGTGTGTGCAGAAGTATTTGGTGGTGCGGCAGTTGATTTCGCAAACATCGATAATGCGCCAGAAGAAAGAGAGCGTGGTATTACCATCGCGACATCTCACGTTGAGTATGATTCAAGCAAGCGTCACTATGCGCACGTTGACTGTCCTGGACACGCCGATTATGTGAAAAACATGATCACCGGTGCTGCTCAGATGGATGGTGCAATTTTAGTGTGTGGTGCGACCGATGGTCCGATGCCTCAGACTCGTGAGCATATCTTATTGTCTCGTCAGGTTGGCGTACCTTATATTGTTGTATTCTTAAATAAAGCAGACTTGCTTGCAGAAGATTGTGGTGGTGCAGGTTCTGAAGAATATAACGAAATGCTAGAGTTGGTAGAAATGGAAATTCGTGAGTTGCTAGATACTTATGAATTCCCGGGTGATGATACGCCAATTATTGCAGGTTCTGCATTAATGGCATTGAATGGTCAGGATGATAACGAGTTAGGTACAACTGCTGTAGCAAAATTAGTAGAGGCGCTGGATTCATATATTCCACAGCCAGAGCGTGCGGTTGATCAGCCATTCCTAATGCCGGTTGAAGATGTATTCTCAATTTCAGGTCGTGGTACAGTTGTAACAGGTCGTGTTGAGCGTGGCATCATCAAAGTGGGTGAGTCTATCGAAATTATCGGTATTCGCGATACACAGACTACTACTTGTACGGGTGTTGAAATGTTCCGTAAGTTGCTTGACGAAGGTCGTGCAGGTGAGAACGTAGGTGTGTTATTGCGTGGTACTAAGCGTGATGATGTTGAGCGTGGCCAGGTTTTATGTAAGCCAGGTTCTGTTAAGCCGCACACTAAGTTTGAAGCAGAAGTGTATATCTTAGGTAAAGATGAGGGTGGTCGTCATACGCCATTCTTTAAAGGTTACCGTCCTCAGTTTTACTTCCGTACAACGGATGTAACGGGTGCGTGTGAATTACCTGAAGGTGTTGAAATGGTAATGCCGGGTGATAACGTTCAGTTATCAGTTGCTTTGATTGCGCCAATCGCAATGGAAGACGGCTTGCGATTCGCTATCCGTGAAGGTGGTCGTACTGTAGGTGCAGGTGTTGTAGCTAAAATTATTGAATAATTTTCAATACCTGAGAAAGGGGTCGCAAAAGCGACCCCTTTTTTATTATTGAAAAGTAAAAGATTTGTCTGGGGGCTTGTTGACACCGTTGTTCGTAATACGTACAATGCGGCTCCTTTTTTATACAGCTGCCTCTTGCTTTGGCGAGGGCTAACACTGGAGTTTTGGTAACATGCAAAGCCAAAAAATCAGAATCAGACTTAAAGCTTTTGATTACCGTCTGATCGATCAGTCTACACAAGAAATTGTGGAAACAGCGAAGAGAACTGGCGCGCAAGTGCGTGGTCCAATCCCTCTTCCAACAAAGAAAGAAAGGTTTACAGTGCTAATTTCTCCACACGTAAATAAAGATGCGCGTGATCAGTACGAGATTCGTACTCATAAGAGAATGATGGATATTGTAGAGCCTACAGAAAAAACTGTAGATGCACTTATGAAACTAGATTTAGCTGCCGGCGTTGACGTCCAGATCAGTCTAGGTTAAGCCAGCTTTATTTAAGTTGGTCCAGTCAGAAAAGGCTGGGAAGTGTAACTACCTAATTTTAGGGCCATAGAGGGTGAAAGCCCCGTACACTGAAGAGGTGAAAGATGGCAATTGGTTTGATTGGCCGCAAGGCTGGCATGACTCGAATCTTTACAGATGAAGGTTTGTCTATTCCTGTTACGGTTGTTGAAATAGAAAATAACCGTATCACACAAGTACGTACCGATGATGTTGATGGGTATCGTGCAATTCAAGTTACAGTCGGTGAGCGTAAAGCTTCTCGTGTTTCAAAAGCGGCAGCAGGTCATTTTGCTAAAGCAGGTGTTGAAGCGGGCAGAGGTTTATGGGAATTCCGTCTGGATGCTGAAGAGGGTGCTGAACTTAAAGCTGGTGACAATGTTGATGCGTCAATATTTGAAGTCGGTCAGATGATTGATGTTACTGGTCAATCTAAAGGTAAAGGCTTTCAAGGTGTTATCAAGAAATATAACTTCCGTATGCAAGATGCTACGCATGGTAACTCATTATCTCATAGAGCTCCTGGTTCTATCGGGCAGTGTCAAACTCCTGGGCGTGTCTTCAAGGGCAAAAAAATGTCCGGTCATATGGGTGCTGCTCAAGTTACTGTTCAGAGCTTAGAAGTTGTACGTGTGGATACAGAGCGTAATCTTTTATTGATAAAAGGTTCTGTCCCTGGTGCAACTGGTTCAGACGTAATTGTCAAGCCAGCAGTAAAGGCATAAGGGGAGCATTATGGAATTAACAGTTACAGGTTCAAAAAGCGGTTCTGTTGCAGTTTCTGATGCAACTTTCTCGCGAGAGTTTAACGAAGCGCTTGTTCATCAAGTAGTTACTGCTTATATGTCGGGTGCTCGTCAGGGAACTCGTGCGCAGAAAACTAGATCTGAAGTGAGTGGTGGTGGCAAGAAGCCTTGGAAACAAAAAGGTTCTGGTCGTGCGCGTGCTGGTACTATTCGTAGTCCTATCTGGCGTTCAGGTGGTGTAACATTTGCTGCAAAACCTCAAGACTTTTCTCAGAAAGTAAATAGAAAGATGTATCGTGCAGCAATGCAGGTAATTCTTTCTGAGTTGGTTCGTCAAGAGCGTCTTGTTGTTGTAGAAAATATGACAGTTGCAGAGCCAAAGACAAAAGCATTAAATGCGATGCTAAAAGAGCAAGGCTTGCTAGATAGCACTCTGATTATTTCAGAAGAGCTAGATACCAATCTTTTCTTGGCATCAAGAAATATTCCAAAGATTGATGTTCGTGATGCGGCAGGTATTGATCCAGTAAGCTTAGTGGCTTATGAGAAGGTTGTCCTGACTCTACCGGCATTGAAAAAGATTGAGGAGATGTTCGCATGAACCAAGAGCGCATCTATAAGGTTTTGTTAGGTCCTCATATTTCTGAGAAAGCGTCAAATGCAGCTGAAAGCAACTATATTTGCTTTAAAGTGGCGCCTGATGCTAGTAAGCCAGAAATTAAAAAAGCAGTTGAGCGTCTTTTTAACGTCAATGTTGAAGGTGTTAAGACTGTGAATATTAAGGGCAAGACCAAGTTTACAAAAAATGGTCTTGGTAAGCGCAAAAATATCCGAAAAGCATATGTGAAATTGGCTGAAGGTCAGGATATTGATTTCATGGATGTGGAATAGGGTAGGGGTCGAATATGCCAGTCGTAAAAACCAAACCAACTTCTGCCGGTCGTCGTCATGTCGTTAAAGTTGTTCATTCCCATCTGTATAAGGGAAGACCGTACGAGCCGCTAGTTGAAAAGAAGTCAAAGAATGGTGGACGAAATAACAATGGTCGTATTACGGTACGTCATAAAGGTGGTGGTCATAAGCAGCACTATCGAATTGTTGATTTCAAAAGAAATAAAGATGGTATTCCAGCAGTAGTAGAAAGAATTGAGCATGATCCAAATCGTTCAGCTCATATTGCTTTGTTGAAGTACATGGACGGTGAGCGTAGATATATCATTGCACCTAAGGGTTTAGTGATCGGTCAGGAAATACGTTCAGGTGAAGATGCACCTATCAAATTAGGTAGTACTTTGCCATTAAGAAATATCCCTGTGGGTAGTGTTATCCATTGTGTGGAAATGAAGCCTGGTAAAGGGGCTCAGATTGCTCGAAGTGCGGGTACATCGGCTCAATTAGTTGCAAGAGAGGGAGCTTATGCTACCTTGCGTCTTCGCTCTGGCGAAATGCGTAAAGTATTAGCTGAATGTCGTGCAACGCTAGGTGAAGTCTCTAACAGTGAGCACAGTCTCAGGAGATTAGGTAAAGCGGGTGCATCACGTTGGCGCGGTATCCGACCAACAGTGCGTGGTGTTGTTATGAACCCAGTTGACCATCCACATGGTGGTGGTGAAGGGCGAACCTCTGGTGGACGTCATCCTGTTACTCCTTGGGGTGTACCAACTAAAGGTTATAAAACTCGCAAGAACAAACGCACTGACAAGATGATTATACGTCGTCGGTCGGCTAAGTAATTAATTTAAGAGGGTTACGCTGTGCCACGTTCTTTAAAAAAAGGTCCTTTTATAGACCTTCACTTATTGAAGAAAGTAGAAACGGCTCTGGCAAAGGGTGATAAGAAACCAATTAAGACTTGGTCTCGTAGATCCACGGTTTTTCCAGAGATGGTAGGCCTAACAATCGCTGTACATAATGGTAAGCAACACGTGCCAGTTTATGTTACAGAGGATATGGTAGGTCATAAATTAGGTGAATTTGCTGCTACGCGTACTTATCGGGGTCATGATGCCGATAAGAAAGCCAAGCGTTAATTTCTGAGGAGAGTTGAAGATGGAAGTTGCTGCAAAGCATAAAGGTGCTCGACTATCTGCTCAGAAAGCTAGTTTGGTAGCGGATCAGATTCGAGGTAAAGGTGTAGAAGAGGCATTGGAAGTTCTTACTTTCAGTACTAAGAAAGCTGCAACTTTAATTAAGAAAGTACTTGAGTCTGCCATAGCAAACGCTGAGCATAATGACGGTCTAGATGTAGATGATCTTCGTATATCAACAATTTTTGTTGATGAAGGTGCAACGATGAAACGAATTAGACCACGTGCAAAAGGTCGTGCTGACAGAATAATGAAGCGCACCTGTCATATCACGGTCAAAGTG
>JBFJZQ010000069.1:0-12214 GCA_041622015.1 Oleiphilaceae bacterium | reverse complement strand
TAAAATCACGCCCCAATATAAGTAATAAAAGCCAGAGCGGTAGATGACCCGTCCACATTAACATGACATAAGCGGTGATCAGTAGAAGTTTGTCTGCCAGTGGGTCTGCTATTGCACCAAAACGAGATTTCCAATTAAATTGACGCGCCAAAAAACCATCGACACCATCTGACAAACCCGCAATAAAAAAAATCACTAGCGCATTTAAATAATTAGCCTGATAAACAGATAGTGCAAAAGGCACAATAAGGACAATTCGCAGTACGGTTAAAATGTTCGGAATTTGATTTAACGCAAACATCTATTTCCCACCATTATTTTTTTATTGTGTGAGGCGCTGTACTTAACCATTTATATTTTTCGACGCGAACGATCTGGCTAGTAATATCTTGAGGCGGATCCTCTGCAACCACACTCATTACTTGTTGGTCCGAAGCCGGCTCTGAGATTATTTCCTTTACCGTAGAAGATATAAACTGAAGCTTTCCACTTAATTCCACATACTCTTTAAATTTCTCAGGCTTAGTATTCAATTCCACCAAAAATGACATAACGGAGCCTTCCATCCAATTTAGGGAGAATGATTTTACTGGCGCTATACTTTCAAAGAAATTCTGGACATCGACATAATCTTTAAAATTATTTATACCGACAACTTCAAGCGTTATATCCTGCTTTACCGCTAAGCCTGAAGAATCTACTGAAAACCTTTTCGCGAGTATGGCTGAAATAAAGCTTATCACTTCGTCATTAATAGCTGAGATGGCAGAGTTATGTAACTGCCCAGTATAAGTAACACCGTTAATTGAAAAGTGCCAATTGGCACTCCAAGTATTCGACATGGATTGATAAATCCTAAGCATCACGTTGCCATTAGAAGCGTAACGTAATTTAGCTTGATCGATCGCATCAGGAAACAAGCCCCAGAGATCAGACATACTCAATGCACTTTTATCAACACCATCACTAAACGGAAAAGTAACAGGTAAAGCATAGTCAGTTGAAACTTTCAATAAATCCTCTTTGAAAGGATTTGGCTTAATCGTACCTAATAATTCACGCTCACCATCGGCTTCGATCAATACCCAAAACATAACTTCGGGTCTAACGTTCCCCCAGACAGGCAAATTTATTTGTTTCATTTTTGCTTCTAATGCTTGAGAAGCAAAGTCAACTTCTAACAGGTAAGGCAATGGAGCGGGTTCAAAGTCAGACGGATCTATTTGGTCTATATCCTTAGCATCATCTGTATTTTGAGCTTGAGAGATTGTATTTTTGTCAATATTAGGCATTTCTCTCAAAGTTTCATCGACAGAGTTTTCTTGCTCAGACAGTAATTTTTGATAATTTAGATAAGCGATATAACGCGGATTTTCCTTATATGAAAAACTTTGGACGTATCTTTGCGCAGGGAAAAAGCTACTTTGAAGATTTCGATCTAAAACTAAATCGCGATGACCGCTAATTTTCAATAAAGTTTTAATTAGCGCTTGATTGAAAGCGTTCTGCCTATCTGAAGCTTGTTGTGAGTTAACCTCGACACTTCCATGAAATAATCCACTAACAACAGCTGAAAAGCTGATATTAGATGTACACACTAGAATAATTAGAATAAGAGTTTTGAACGTGTATCTAGACAATGAGTAAACCATATAAATAGTCGTAAAGAAGTCAGACATGATATTAGGCTACAACTCAGAAAACAATAAGAATGCCTATTAAGATCAGCTAAATAAGCATGAGCTCGTATATATTTAGTAATTTAATTTTAAAGGATGATCTTTTTTTACAAAGATGATTTGGCGCACACATTAACAACTGTTAAAATCGCGCTCAATTTTGTTAAACCACCTAAATTTAACCATATTAGGCCACTATCATGAGCAATTCAGATAATTCAAACAAACCATCACTCAGCTATAAAGATGCAGGCGTCGATATCGATGCTGGTAATGCACTTGTAGAAAGAATAAAAGGTGTGGCCAAGCGAACTAGACGACCAGAAGTATTAGCAGGGCTTGGGGGCTTTGGTGCATTATTTGAATTACCTAAGGGCTATAGCGAGCCTGTTTTAATATCAGGCACAGATGGTGTAGGCACAAAACTTCGGCTCGCACTCAATCTAAAAAAGCATAACACCATTGGTATCGATCTTGTGGCGATGTGCGTCAATGATTTGATTGTGGCTGGCGCAGAACCTTTATTCTTCTTGGATTATTATGCGACTGGAAAGCTGAATGTAGATGTTGCAGCAGATGTGGTAGAAGGTATTGGTGCGGGTTGTGAACTGGCCGGTTGTTCTCTGGTAGGTGGTGAAACAGCTGAAATGCCAGGTATGTATGAAGGTGAGGATTATGACCTAGCCGGTTTCTGTGTGGGCATTGCGGAGAAATCCAAACTAATAGATGGCTCGAAAGTGGATCAAAGTGATGTATTGATAGGTCTTGCCTCATCTGGACCACATTCAAATGGCTACTCACTTATTCGTAAAATAATAGAAGTCTCTGGTGCGAGCCTTGATCAGAAATTAGGCGACACTGATCTGGCCAGTGCCTTGATGGCACCTACTCGAATTTATGTTAAACCGCTACTTGAACTCATCAGAAATACCGAAGTTCATGCCCTTTCGCACATTACCGGTGGCGGCTTATTAGAAAATATACCTCGGGTGCTGCCTGAAACATGTAAAGCGGTTATAGATACTAACAGCTGGGCACTTCCTGAAATTTTCAAGTGGTTACAAAAAGAAGGCAATGTTGTAGAGAAAGAAATGTATCGTACATTTAACTGTGGCGTCGGTATGGTCATAGCAGTACCCGCAGCTTCAGCTGATAGCTCAATTAAAATGCTCAATGAGCTTGGCGAAAATGCTTGGAAAATAGGCCATATTGCAGCTCGAAATGGTGATGAAGAACAAGTTGAATTAACTGGGGAAAACCAGCGCTAATGGATGGTCGTACCCCTAAAATTGTTGTGTTAATCTCGGGCAGTGGCAGCAACCTTCAAGCGATTATCGATGCCGTGCATTCAGAATCAATTGATGCAGAAATTGCCGCAGTAATATCAAACAAACCGGACGTTCAGGGCCTCGAAAGAGCGATCGCTGCAGATATTCCAACAGCAGTTATTGAGCATAAGCAATTTCCTGAACGCGAAGTTTTTGATACACACCTACTGAAAGAAATTGAAAAACATCAGCCAGACTTAGTCGTTCTAGCCGGATTTATGCGAATTTTGACATCCGATTTTGTGAAAAGATATGAAGGCAGAATGATCAACATTCACCCTTCGCTTCTACCAAAATATCCTGGACTGAATACTCACAAACGCGCGATAGACGCTGGCGACGCACTTCACGGTGCAACCGTTCATTTTGTGACAACAGAATTAGATAGCGGCCCTAATATAATTCAGGCACAGGTGAAAACCTTTGAAAATGATACGATTGAAAGCTTGGCAAAACGAGTCCAGGAACAAGAGCACATTATCTATCCTATTGCAGTAAAGTGGTTTGTAGAGGGGCGACTTCAGATGTCAGTGAATTTGGCCTTGCTGGATAATGTATCTCTTCCTGATACCGGCTTAATATTAGAAGCCGCAGAAGTGCTTCATTAGAGATACATACGTTAAATTTAAATACAGTTTAAATACACTCTTTGCTTAGTTAAATCGCTAAGTCGCCTTGAAGGGCTTATCAGAGCTATGAGCTCCAAGGCGACTATTCATCACATATCTATCTTATTTATTTCCTGCAATACAATCCAAGAGATGCACTGCTTCATCATAGGACATATATTTTGCAACAGCATAGGTTGAATTGGCTTCCTTGAAAGCTTGCTGGATAATACTCCCGTAGTCTGCCTGGCTTATCTGCGGGATGGTGGGAGGTATATTCAAGCCAGCGATCAATTCTTTTACCGCATGAATCAGTTTTTCTGCTTGATGCTTTTCGCTCTCATCCTCGGAAGACAAACCTAGAAACCGGGAAATTTCAGCCATTCTGCCAGCAGAGGCCATTTTATTAAACTCAAGAACATACGGTAGTACTTTCGCATTTGCTTCACCATGCGGAATACCATATCTAGCACCAAGTTGATGAGCAAAAGCATGCACGTAGCCAAGCCCCGCAATATTAATGGTCAACCCCCCGTAATAAGATGCGAGCGCCATTTTTTCACGCGCTTTTATCACACTCCCTCTTTTATAAACCTGCGGTAAATTTTCAAAAACCATTTGGATTCCTGAGCGAGCATAATAATCCGACTCTTCAGTTGCGAAACCACTCAAGTAGGCTTCTATCAAATGCGTTAAGGCATCCATCCCTGTTGCCGCCGTGATCGGGGCGGGTAAGCCTTTCATTAAGTCAGGGTCAAGTGCCGCAACTAAAGGAACAATCTTGGTATCTATGACTAATTCTTTCTTATGGGTCACCGAATCAGAGATGACTGCACCAATAGTTGCTTCAGAACCGGTACCGGCCGTTGTTGGTATAGCGAAAAAAGGTGCTGAAGGTTTTTTCCCTTTCAGAATACCAACGAGTTGTCTTGGCTCAACATGATTGCTTGCAGCCAAGGCTATAACTTTTGCAGCATCGATTGATGACCCCCCACCAATAGCCAATACCGAGTCACAGTTTTCTGCACGGTACTGTTTCAAACCATCTTCAACTACATTGAATGTAGGGTCTGGAAGTACCCCGAAAAAAACACTATAGGACATAGAAGACGCTTTGAGCTGCGCCATAATGGGGTCAAGTATACCCAGCTTATACAAACCAGCATCTGTCACTATTAATATTTTATTCAAACCAAATTGAGAGACCGTTTCACACAGCTTGAGCGAAGAACCACGACTCATAAAAACCGTTGGTTTTGGAATATTCAAAAGATAAGTGACTGCTTTTAAACCAGTGACATAACCCTTTCCCACTATTTGGTTTTTAAATCTTGAAAGCTTTAAGGTATTAATAATCTTAGCTTCGAGCTCGTCTACAATTTTTGGAACCTGCATTTTTACACCTCTTTATAGAGCTTTTATTTTTATATTCAGCATTTCTTAGTTGTTTAGATGGATTGTCACTTCTTTTGAATTGAACTCAGATTCTTAGTATATATAAGTTCAGTATTACTGTAGTTCACTTTGAATAACCAAGTCGATCTTCTCTTGTTCTCTTGGATCTATATCGGAACTGACGGCTTCATAATCCCCTTCTTGTGCTATTGGATTACCCGATTTAGATATTCTAGCGACAATCATCACTGTATCAGCCATAGATAACTTGGCAATCGGCGCCATCGATTTAGAATCATCCAAGGTAACCGTGATGGGCAATTCATCAACACGATGCTTGCTCACAGCTAAGGGAATGTTGGGATTGCTTGCAGCGCCCTCAACTTGTTTAGCGATAATAAATACAGTATCGCTTGGCTCAACTTTAGACATTAAAGCTGCATCTAAAGAAACACTCACAAGCAAAGATGAAGACCCTGATAAACTGTGTTCTTCGGTTAGCTGTTCATCAATACCTAGCTCTGCATTGACTCTTTGAATACCCGCCTCGATGGAGGCTCTTGCTGGGTGCTCTGGATAAACGGAAAGTATTTTTAACCAATATGTTTTTGCTTCCTCTAGGCGGTGATTTGAAAAAGCATCAATCGCCAACAGACCAAGTGAATTAAGTTCATTTTCATTTAATGATAAGGCTTTTTGAACGAACTGCTCCACTTCAGAGTTAAAATCACCTTCAGCTGCATAATATTTAGATTGCGCTAGTAGACCGTATATTGCAGCGGGATTGTCGCCTTGACTTTCATATAGCCTAATCATATGCATATAAGCTTCTGACGCTAAGCTATATTGCTGAACATTCATGGCTGAACGCGCAAGTAGCTGCCACCCTTCAATATTATCGGGTGCTAACTTTAGCTTTTCATGTAACTGCTTGAGTAAAGCAGACATGTCCCCCTGACGCGCAAGCTCCTTCGCCTTATCAAGCTCTTGGGCATTAAAGTTCGTGGCATAATATTGATCTACTAATGGTTTTGCGCCATTCTCTTGGTACATCCAAAAACTAAAAACAACAATGAACAAAAAAGCAAAAGTGATGATCGAAAAGGTAAACGCTGGCTTAATTAATGACGGTTGTGCAATCGTTGTTTTTTCTTCGTTAACATCATTTAAAAGAGCAATCTCCAGTTCCTGTTTTCTTTGACTATATTGCTCATCAGAAATCCTGTTATCGCTTTTTTCCAGTTCAAGCTCTGCCAAACGATCTTTATATATAGAAACATTCTCACTCTCGCGAGAAACAGAACTTAGCTTGTTTTCAGAAGCGCTTTTTTCGGCTCTTTTTAGCATTCGTAAAGCGGGTATTAAAACAAATAAACAAGCAAATAATGTCAGTAAACCGCATACAATCCAGAAATTAATCATTAATGTTTCTCGTTAGTTTTTTGCTGCTTTCATGCAAAAGTATTCTATATAAAGGCAATAAAATTACTTTTTCTCATCGTCATATTTATTCAAAAGTTGATTTAATTGCTCAGATGACACCGTCTGTTCAACCTTATTTTTTTTGTTCATCTTAATTAAACTATAAATAATCAAAATGCCAATCAATATCAGTACCCAGGGCCCGTACCATAGTACATAGGTTTCTGATGACTTTTTAGGCTTATAGGTGACGAATTCGCCAAACCGTTCAATCATGTAATCGACTATCGACTCTTTGTCTTTTCCTTCCCCCAACAATCGATGAACTTCTTTACGCATATCCGCAGCAATCGGCGCGTTAGAATCTGCTATATCCTGATTCTGACACTTCGGACACCTAAGCTCTTTAGTCAGACTTACAAAGTCTTGTCTTTTTTGCTCACTATCAAATTCATAGACATCAATACTGGCAAAAACCGGCGGGTGAATGATCAAGGTCAATAACAAAGCGCATATTTTAAACATGAGGACATTCTTCATTTTGCTAACTTAGTAAAGAGCGGTTCAAGGCTTTGCTGCCAAGCCCTATCATCTACGACACCCACATGGCGATAACGAACAAAGCCTTTTTTATCGATAAGATAAGTTTCTGGGGCACCATAAACTCCCAAATCAAAACCTAATTTACCTTGAGGATCATAGATATTAAAACTATACGGATCACCTAAGCTGTCTAACCAAGCCATAGCAGCTTTCCGCTCATCTTTGTAGTTTAAGCCTATGATAGGTATGCCTTTTTTTGCCAAATCAACTAAGTAGCCATGCTCTGCACGACATGAAGGACACCAAGTGGCCCAAACATTCAACAGAAAGACCTGACCTTTTAAGTCTTCTTGCGTTAGTATTCGGGTCTCATTTTTTAACTCGTTTAGTTGAAAATCAGGTACTGGGTCATTTAACCTTGCGGTTTCTAGTTTTGTTGGATCTTTTCCAATAGCGGTATAGAGTACTAAGGCTAATCCTACAGCGATGATTAACGGTATCCATTTATACATATTCAAGTCTCTTAATACTTTTATCTTAATTCTGTAAACATTCAGTCGATATTATTTAGTTCTGTAACGCTTGTCAGAAACAGCTAATAAACCACCTAAACCCATCACTAATGCACCAAGCCAAATCCATCTTACAAAGGGTTTTATTTGAATTCTCACTGCCCACGCTCCATTTTCTAGCTTCTCACCCAGTGCGACATATAGATCCCGAAATAGTCCGGGATCTATAGCGGCTTCGGTCATTGGCGTATTCTTGGCCAGATATACTCTTTTTTCTGGTTTTAAGTAGGTGATAACTTTGTTGCTATCACTATCCATAACAATGAAGCTAGCTCGATCGGCCACATAATTTGGGCCTTCAATTTTTTCCATATTTTCAAATTTAAAAATATAGTTTTGAACTTGCACCTGATCCCCCATACTCAGCCTGATATCACGCTCATCAGACTCAATAGACACCATGGCAACACCCAATAAGGTAATAGCGAAACCTATATGACCACAAACCATGCCGTAATAAGCCGGCCTTAAGCGCTTGATTCCGTAAATATAGCCCTGCTTGGATTTCGCTTTGTCTATTATGTCTTGGATAGATACAAAGAGAATCCATGAGAATAAAAACAAGCCCACAAAAGCACCGATATGAAATTCTTTGAATGCAATAAAGGGTGTAATAAGCGCAACCAAGACGGCCAATACGGCAACAATGCGAAGCTTTTTGATTAAATAATCTACAGAGTTATCTTTCCAGCGAGAGACGATACCAAAACCCATCATCACGCTTAGAATGGACATCAAGGGCACAAAAAGAGCATTAAAATAAGGAGGCCCAATAGATAATTTTGCACCACCTAGAAAATCTAACACAAGAGGATATAAAGTCCCCAGCATGACCGTTACCCAAGCCACCACCAGCAAAAGGTTATTCATTAACAAAAAGGTTTCTTTTGATAATAAAGAAAAGTGAATTCTCCCCCTTACTTGAGGTACTTTGTACGCATATAGAGTAAGGGAACAAAACAGCGTTATACCGAGCAAACCTAGCACAAACTGACCTCGCGCAGGGTCAGATGCAAAAGCATGTACAGAAGTCAGTACACCCGAACGTACAAGAAATGTACCCAACAAACTAAGTGAAAAACTTAAAATGGCAAGCAGAACCGTCCAGCTTTTAAAAACACCACGCTTCTCAGTAGCAGCCAGAGAATGTATTAAAGCGGCACCAACAAGCCAAGGCATAAAAGACGCATTTTCAACCGGATCCCAAAACCACCAGCCGCCCCAACCTAATTCGTAATATGCCCACCAGCTACCTAAAGCAATACCCAGTGTTAGAAATGCCCAAGCCACAGTCGTCCATGGACGGGACCACTTAGCCCAAGCAGCATCGAGCTGCCCACCGAGTAATGCAGCAATGGCAAAAGAGAAGACCACTGAAAATCCGACATATCCCATATAAAGCATGGGTGGATGAACGATCAAACCAAAATCTTGAAGTAAAGGGTTAAGGTCAGAGCCTTCCGCAGGAAACTGTGGAAGATATCGGTCAAATGGGTTAGACGTTAGAAGAATAAAACACAAAAAACCAACGGCAATCAGCCCCATTACAGACAGTACGCGCGCATACACAACAAGCGGTAAAGATTTACTAAATAAAACGACTGCAGCCGTCCATCCAGAAAGAATCAAAGCCCATAATAATAACGACCCTTCATGACCACCCCAAATCGCACTTATTTTATATTGAATCGGTAACAAGGTATTTGAGTGATTAGCAACATATTGAACGGAAAAGTCATCTTGAAGAAAGGCATAGCCCAAGATAAAAAAACTAAGCAAAATGAAAATAAACTGACCGGCTGCTAGCGGCTTAGCCATCCTCATTAAAGGGGTACTATTAAGCGAAGCGCCAAGTAAAGGCAGTGTACCAAGAAGAATACTTAGAGCAAGGCCAAGTATTAATGAGAAATGTCCTACTTCTGGAAACAGCATTATTGTTCTGCCTTTTTATAAGTGTCAGCGTTATAGCTACTTGCTTTATCATGCTTAAGGGATTCAGCGACTTCAGGCGGCATATAATTTTCATCATGCTTTGCAAGCACTTCATCAGCAATCAAGACATTGTCAGAATTCATACGCCCCAAAGCAACGATTCCTTGCCCTTCTCGAAACAAATCTGGCAGGATACCTACAAACTCTACCTGCATCGTGGCGTTGTAATCGGTAAGTGAAAATCTGTTTGCTAAGGTTTCAGTATCTCGAGAAACGCTACCCTCTACGACCATACCACCGGCTCTTATTCTAGAACCTTCAGGCGCTTCGCCATTGGCTATTTGTGTGGGATTATAAAATAAATTTATATTTTCACTTAAGGCATATAAGGCTAAACCTAGAACCACAGAAAAACCGAACACCAAAAATAAAATCAAAATCAATCGTTGCTTACGTTTAGGATGCATCATAAAACCTCAATTAATGCTTTCAGTATTTTCATTCGGAGTGCGCATATGCTTTTGCCTACGTTGCAATTGGGTCAACTCCTGCATGATACGTTTTCTTTTCAGGAGTGGACTCACAAATGCAATAATGAAAACTAATAGACCAACACTATAAGAGAGCCAAACATAGAGACCATGCCCGCCCATGGCTAAAAAAGAATCTAAACTTGTAAAATTCATATTAACAGTTCATCCAAATTGCTTAATTCGTCACTTGAATATAAAGGCCTGAACCCATTTAGTTTTGCGTTCACGCATCAAAATTTCATTACGCATTCTAAGAATCACAACCGCAGTAAAGAAACAATATATGCCTATAACCATCACAAGTAAGGGCATCCACATTTCGGGTACCATTGCAGGTTTTTCTGTCAACTTGAATGTGGCTGGCTGATGAAGCGTATTCCACCATTCTACTGAATATTTTATGATGGGAATATTCACCACTCCCACTAAAACCAAAATTGAAGTTGCTTTAGAAGCTAGCTGAATATCATCAATTGCTGACTGCAAGGAAATTACACCAAAATATAAGAATAACAACACCAGCATCGCGGTGAGCCTTGCATCCCAAACCCACCAAGTTCCCCAGGTAGGTTTACCCCAAACAGCGCCAGTGAACAAAGCCAAAAAAGTAAATAACGCACCAAGTGGTGCAGCAGAGGTAATAAAGATATCAGCTAGTTTCATTTTCCAGACCAAGGAAACAAGAGCCGATACAGCCATCATCATATAGCATGACTGGGCAAGTATTGCTGTCGGTACATGTAAGTAGATAATCCTGAAACTATCACCTTGCTGATAGTCTTTCGGTGCAAACACCAGCCCCCAAATTGAGCCAATGACTAGCAATAAAATACCGGTGACAACAAACCAAGGTAGCAACTTACCTGATATATCGAAAAACCATTTTGGGGAACCCAGTTTATGAAAGAATGTCCACTTCATGTCAGTCTATATCTTGATATAAATATGTTTAATTAAAGGTTTAATTTGAAACGCTAAGTTTTATGGCAGCAGACGTTGCAAAAGGAGCCAAGGTAATTGAAAGCATCAACAACATGCCCAATATTGCGATGTAACCGTTAATCGATGCCCCATCAATACTTGCCTGCACTGCGCCAGTCGCAAAAATCAAAACAGGAATCGTTAAAGGAAGGACCAATAAAGATACCAATACGCCACTGCTGCGCAAGCTTACAGTCAATGCCGCACCAATACCACCGATTAAATTAATTACCGGAGTACCCATGATCAAGGTCAACATCAATGCAGGTAAATGCTCAAAATCCAAATAAAGCATCATGGCTAACAAGGGTGAAATTATAATTAAAGGCAAGCCGGTTAAAGTCCAGTGAACAAAAGATTTTGCAAGCATAATCAGATAAAGAGGCTGAGCACTCAGTACAAACTGCTCAAGACTGCCGTCTTCGTAATCTTTCATAAATAAATTATCAAGAGACAGCATCGTTGATAACAGCGCACCAACCCACACCACACCTACTGACGCCATACTTAAAAATTTCGGGTCAGGACTCACCCCCAATGGAAATAAAGCAATAATAATAGCAAAAAAAACCAAGGGATTAATAAAAGCTTGCCGATGTCTAAATGCACAAAGATACTCTCTTAGGCAAACCTCCTTTAGCACCTTACCCAAACCAATATATTCAACTGATTGACTCATAATATTAATCGTCACTCTCAACTGCTTTATTAAAATGACCTAAATTCAATACTAGGCAATCAGGTAGACACAACTGATGATGAGTAGTCAGTATAATCGTTACGCCCGCTTGCGCTTTCCCAGTCAAGAATCGCTCTAGCTGAGCAACGCCCTCTTTATCTATTGCCGTAAAAATTTCATCCAAAATCCAAACACGGGCTTTTGAAAGGTAAAGACGGGCTAAAGCGACTCTGCGTTGCTGACCAGCCGACAGGTTACGACATATTACATGTTCAAACCCATATAGCCCGACTTGTTCAAGCGCTTCATATAAGCACTTTTCACTATATGATTGACTAAGGCCAATTATAAATTTGAGATTTTCGATGGGTGTCAGGTTTAATTTGATTGCGGACTTATGCCCGATAAACAATAACTGTTGATTAAATTCAGCTCTTGTAGAATTGATTGATTCACCATTCCAGAAAACATCGCCTGAAAATGCATTATACAGCCCTGCCAGTATTCTTAATAAAGTGGTTTTACCGGCCCCATTTTGACCT
>JBFJZQ010000068.1:0-12300 GCA_041622015.1 Oleiphilaceae bacterium | reverse complement strand
TATTAATGAGCTTTTCTTCTATTTTTGGCCTACAGTTTTTGCCCCACTACAATGACATTCGAGTTTTTACCGCCCCATTCACGTATTGTTTGAAAATCACGCTCTATTAAGGTGACTTGAAAGCCCATATCTTCCATCCAGTTTTTAACCTGACAAACTTCAATCGCCGTCATGATGTGATGATCATGCCAATTTTGAATTCCACTATTTATCTTTCGCTGAATATCCAAATACAAATCCAAGACTTCACCTTCGCCTCGATAATGCCATCGTGAGTTAAAACTCAAGACTTCGTCTTCATTATCCACTCTATCGATCAGCTCACTGATATTTCGAATGCCCTTTTTATCGACGATATCAAAAATAAAAATACCACCTGGAACCAATGCATTATAGGCTCGTTGAAGTGTTTGTTTAAAAGAAGAGATAGGAAAGCTGTAATGCATGGAATAGAGAAAGCAGGTCATCAAATCAAACTCTGCTTTATTGTTAAACTCTGCTAAATCACACAGTACTAATTTTGCCGAAGGACAACGGATAAGTGCTTGGCCTAACATTGCTTGGCTATTATCGAGACCAGACACAGAAAAACCATAATCATGCATGAACTTTAAATGCTGCCCAGTGCCACAGGCTAAATCAAAGTAATGGCGTAGATTCGCCTCGCAAAATAAACCGTAAACTCGATTAGCAAAGGTACATTGATCCCTATAATCAATATGCCGACAAAAGTGATCATAGTAAGTTGATAAATCGACATAGAGTTGGTTTGATTCTGGCATAGGCTGAGTTCGAAATCGTAACTTGGTGAG
Organism: Oleiphilaceae bacterium; assembly: GCA_041622015.1. Taxonomy (GTDB): domain Bacteria; phylum Pseudomonadota; class Gammaproteobacteria; order Pseudomonadales; family Oleiphilaceae; genus PZPK01. Next base: position 11,488 of record JBFJZQ010000068.1, on the reverse strand, counting down.
ATACCAAATTTAACGCCGCGGATAGTAACCTTTTTATCAGACAAAACAAGTTGCTTGGTGAAGTTCTTTTTAATATGAAAAGCTTTTTTAGACTTCATTACTTAGCTACAAAAAGAGCACAACAAAGATACAAACATCCTGCTATCCTTAAAATGTGGACGCCAGTCATATTTTAAGGGTTAGGAGCAATAGGTGAGATTTCGTCGCGCATCATCAAAAAAACTTAACTCATTAGACAATCGCATGAATAGTGCTACCGATTACGCACAATGGTGTGACATTGCGCGTGAGCATGATGTTTTAACAGGTGCAGCAAATTGGAAAGCACAAGAAGAAACCAGTGAATATGACCATAGGCAAATTAGGCATCGGCTAAATACCTTACGTTTACACCGTAAAAATAACGACAATACCAGCTTGTTATTCTCTTTAAATGAAGGCCTTCATGGCAACATGGGCGGTATGGGAAAGTCTGTACTTTATACCCACGCAAAGCTAGGAACAAAAAAGTTAATTGAAGAGTATGTTGAAGAAATTGTCGGCGCACTTAAGCATATAGCCAGTTTAAATAACAATGAAATTAGCCTGGATAAAAAACTGGACTTCTTCCAGCGCGCCAGCCTCTGTTATGGCCGAACTGCACTTATGTTAAGTGGCGGTGGAGCTTTGGGGCATTTTCATATCGGGGTCGTTAAATCGTTATTGGAACAAGACTTATTGCCTAGCGTTATCTCGGGTGCAAGCGCCGGCTCTGTGGTCACTGCCATCTTTGGTACCCACACCAACCCCGAGTTAAAAGAATTAATTAACCCTGTGAGACTTCTAAATGAAGCAAAAGAAAACGCGGGTTGGTTAAAAAAATTACTCTACGGCAAAAAACAACGTGCAAATATCAAAGATTTTGAAGAACATGTTTTAAATCGGTTAGTGCCCGACTTAACTTTTCAAGAAGCTTATGAACTAACAGGCCGAAGAATTAATATCTCGGTTGCCCCTGCTGAACTGCATCAAACATCACGTTTACTCAATGCCATCACCTCACCCAACGTATATATTCGCAAAGCAGTACTTGCCTCTTGCGCGGTGCCTGGCATTTATCCCTCGGTGATGCTTGAAGCGAAAAATGAACATGACGAGCGTCAGCCTTATTTGCCTACGCGTCGTTGGATTGATGGCTCATTTAGTGATGACCTACCCGCAAAACGTCTAGCCCGCTTATATGATGTGAACCATTATATTGCCAGTCTGATCAACCCGATTGTGCTTTTTAGTAAAGATGGCTGGGAAAAAACCCGCATACCTGCCTGGGTGCGCTGGCTGACACATAAAAGCGCACAACGTATAGCAAAAGCCACTTGCACGCTGAGCCAAAAATATACCCCAACATGGACCTTATTCAATGTCGCGGTCAACACTGTCGCTTCAGTGTTAAACCAACAATACACGGCAAATATTAACGTATACCCTGACTTTCGTGAGTTCGACTTCCGTCAAATTCTCAGCCCTCTTGATGAAACAGAACTATTAGCCTTAGTTCGACAAGGTGAGCTCGCAGCTTGGTCACAAATGGAACGTATTCGAATCACCAGTCGGATAGAAGGCACGCTTGACGCAATTTTAGAGCAATATGGCGAGCAAGAGCTAAGACATGTAACAAGAAAAAAGCCTAAGTTAATCTAGAGCCTATTGAACTGTAACTTAAACCTGAAAATTAACTTATAAAATTTTTTTACTTAGCGTGTAAACTTTTTATCAGATTAAACCTTTAACTATTCATAGCCAGTAAACCTACTACAAAATATTTGGCCGTGTCACAGCCTCACAAATCTCTTCGGCACCACTCGCATCATTTTTGTTACCTTTAAGATAAGGTTTAACAAATTGTGGGCTCATTATGCGGACTGTAAATCCAAGCTTACTGAGCTCTCTAGCCCAGTAATGCAAACCACCACACGCTTCTATGCCGACTAGACCAAGCTCCTGCCTGGCAAAAAAAAAGCGAGCACCTCTTTTCTTTTCAACTTCAAACAAAAGTCCGAGTTAATCCAAATCACTCGCACTATGTCGTTCATGCACTTGCAATTCAGGCTCACCCCATGCTCGGTTAACACGCTTGCCTCGTTTAACAGCGGGCCTGTCATGTATTTCTTTTGCCCAGCGCACAACATGCTTATAAGAAGCTACCTCTAAAAACTCTGCTGCTTCGTAAAGCTTGCCTTCGACCAAGACGCCATACCACGCATAAGTCGCCATATCCGCAATCGTGTAGTCATCACCACAAAGGAACTTTCGGCTCGATAAGTTTTTATCCAAGACATCTAGCTGACGTTTTACCTCCATGGCATAACGATCAATTGGATATTCCTGTTTAGTCGGCGCATAAGCATAAAAATGTCCAAAGCCACCGCCTAGAAATGGCGCACTGCCCATTTGCCAAAACAACCACGACATACATTCAGCACGTGCGGCAAGCTCAGTCGGCAAGAAGGCATTAAATTTTTCGGCGAGATACACCAAAATAGCCCCCGACTCAAAAATACGGGTGGGCGGGTTAGTGCTGTTATCTAATAAGGCCGGGATTTTGGAATTAGGGTTAATCTCGGTAAAGCCGCTACCAAACTGATCGCCACTGCTTATATCAATTATCCAGGCATCGTATTCTGCATCTGTTTTCCCTAGCGCCAACAACTCTTCAAACATGATCGTTACTTTGACGCCATTGGGCGTGGCGAGTGAATATAACTGAAAGGGATGCTTGCCTACGCTCAATTTCTTTTGGTGAGTCGGGCCAGAAATGGGTCGATTGATACTGGCGAATTTCCCGCCGCTTTCCTTATTCCATGACCAGACTTTGGGAGGGGTATAGCTTGTATCATTACTCATAAATTTTTCACCTGATTCAGAAAGTTGGTACACAATATAGCAGCCATCCTACGCATCGACTATCAAGTTTACTGGAACATTTAGATTCAGCAGGTGGGACCCTCGCTCATTGAGCTTTGTAAAATGTGATAATGAAACCCGGCGGTTCTATTGAACAGTCTTCGACAAGCTCAATGAACATTACTTATGTTTATAGGGTGTGCTTGCGCACCGAAGTTTTGTGCTCAAATCATGGTGCGCAAGCACACCCTATATGACTAAATCACTATACTTCGAAATGCTTGTTGAGCTTTTTCGCCCCGACATCACCGAAATTGATCCTAACACTTAAGCGAAAAGCTAAAGGCCGTTCCCTTCCCTTCGTCGCTTTCTACCGAAATGTTTGTGCCGTGTAGTTCGATAATTTTTTTACTAATCGCCAAACCTAAACCGCTATTGCCTTTCTGACTCTTTGCACTATTGCGCGCCCGATAATAGGCATCGAAAATAAACGGTAAATCAGCTCTGGGAATGCCACTACCGGTGTCTTTTATCGTCACTTCAATGAACTTGCCATCGCTATCTATGCCTACCTTACGCTTAAGGTCGACCACAATTTCATCATCTTCTTCACAATGACGAATAGCGTTATCGATCAAATTCACAAACACCCGTTCTAGCTTGGGTAAATCGGCTTTCGCTAATAAGGCATCATTATCGGGATGCTTCACCTGCATCGAGATACCTTTACTTTTAGCCAGCACTGAGAGTGACTGCACCACATCGTAACTTAGGTCTGCCAAGGAAACCGGTTCTAAATCGAGCGCGACATTGTCGCTATCGAGCCTGGCTAGTTCAAAAAGCTGTTCCACCAAGTTACTAATATGCTGGCCATTTTCCAATGCAATACGCACCAGCTCATCCTTTTCAGCTTCAGATAATTTATCTTTGGATAATTGCCAGGTTTCAAGATAACCCAGTAGTGCGGACAGCGGTGTTCTCAGATCATGCGACACATAGGAAATCAGTTCTTTGCGCAGCTCGTCTGTAGTTTTGACTTTTTCATACTGGCTTTGCATTTCACACGACATGGCTCTGAAAGTGGCGCCGAGCCGATGAATTTCATCCCCCTTTTCATTCCAGTCATTCATGTCTTGTTGAAGCCTGTCTGAGCTTAATTTAAAGCCTGACTTTCTAAACAAATGCATATCGGCACTTAGTTTGCGCAAGGGCTTGGTGAGTAAACCGAAGACCACCATCAGTGTAAGTAAGATAAATACTAAGGAGGCAATCACCCCCCAAAGGCCTAATTTGATGATATGACTTTCTTTGAGAACATCGACCACATCGTCATATTTTTCGCCACCGATGATGATATATAAATAGCCAATCAGATTTTGTTCATGGCGAATTTCAGAGGCTGAAAAGATTTTTTGTCTGGAAGCCGAACGTGGGTCATCTCCCAGAATAGGTAAAACAGCATCCTTGCTTAAAAAGCGTTTGATGGCAGCTAAACTTACCTCTTTACGTTTCACTTTGCCCGGTTCGGCGGAATAAGTTTGAATCTGTCCATCTTTGTCCAAGACATAAAATTCGAAGGCTGGGCCAAGTACCATCATGCTATGAAAAGCATGTTTAAGTGCCGCATGATCCAACTCACCTTGCTTAAGTAACTGATGATCTTTCACCATATGTTGTGCGAGTTGTTTATGTAATTTTTGCTCTACTTCATTCTGATAACTGGCGGTGAGTTGATTCATGAGATACATCATTAATAAACTCACCAGCAGGAAACTAGCGATTAAAGCAAAAACCAATTTGCTATAAAACTTACCTTGAAAGGCACTAAGCGATTTAAACATCATTAAATTTATACCCCACACCCCACACCGTTAACACATACTGTGGTGTCGAAGGGTCGACTTCTATTTTTGTACGCAAGCGGTTGATATGCGAATTCACAGTATGCTCATAACCGGAGTGTTGATAGCCCCAAATATTGTCGAGTAACTGAGCTCGACTAAACACCATGCCCGGATGGCGGGCTAGATATAAGAGCAAGTCGAACTCGGTGCCGGTTAATTCAATATTCTTGTCGTGAAGCGTCACTGCGCGTTTGGTTGGGCAAATAGATAGTTCACCGAAGCTGATTACTTCTTTTACGGGTGAAACCGGTTGGCGCATCATATCAACCCGCCGCAACATGGCTTTCACTCTTGCCTGTAATTCACGCACGCTGAAAGGTTTGGTTAAGTAATCATCAGCGCCCATTTCTAAGCCGACCACGCGATCTATCTCGCCATCTTTTGCGGTGAGCATTAAAATTGGCGTGGTTTTACCTTCGGCACGTAAACGCCGGCAGATTTCCAAACCGTCTATTTCTGGCAACATGATATCTAGGATGATTAAGTCGTAAGCGCGTTTTTTTGCCATTTCCAGACCTTGGCCACCGTGCTCGGAACTTTCAACCTCATAGCCTGATGAGCGTAAGTTGATCGCTAATAAATTATTAATGTCGTGATCATCTTCGACAATCAGAATCGTGTCTGCCATATCCTTTCAACCTTCATACTATCCATTTAACGTTATTGAAAAAACGCAAGCCAAGCATTCACTCGGCTTACGTATTGATCAAGCGCTAACTGCGCTTTAGTGTGTTTTGAACTTAATTTTCACTTAGTTAATACGGGTTACTCTCAATCTAGCAACGGGGCCATCAAACTTATGGGAACCATCTAATACTGAATCTTCATAACCATCATCCATACCGACTACACCTGGGTGCATCGCGACAAAATCGACATCATCGCGCGTTGCATCAAACCCCGTGCCGCCATCAGCTGGGCCAGGAATGGTGCCAGCCAACTCATTGTTTGCTTCTGTGCCTGCATCATATACCGGCAAATACACCACGGTTTCATCACCTACTGCTAACGACTTTAGGTTTAAGCCTGTGACACCTGCAAACGCATCGTTGGTATTTACAAGCATAGTCACGGCCGTTAAATGGCGTGCAATATCTTTTGTACGAAGTTCTATTACCGCGGTTTCACCCGGCGCAATAATACCCGTACCCGAAGCCGATTTTTTGGTAGACGTCGTCCCTAAAAAAACACCGTTATCGCCTGACTCTGCAATATGCTCAATGCCTGGCGAGGCACTTTCACCTACCGTCCAAGCACGATATTTCGAACCATCGCCTCTTAAAGCTAAGGGTGAAAATGGCTGATTATGGCTTAAGTTGATGATCTCAACTTCATAGTCAACATACATAATATCGTCATCATCACTACAGGCCATCATTACCGATGAGGCCAATAAAACCGTGAACAGTTTTGTCAGATTTCGTGTACTAGATTTGGCTACTAGTTTTTTAGTCTGGGCTATCAGACTTTTTCTTACATACTCTGTGGAATTTTTCATTATATTTCTCCGTTGAAAATTAAAAGGCAGACACTGCCCATTAAAAAAGCCCTGCTTATTTCACTGTGACAGTGACTTTTGCAACGGGGTTCAACCAACGGTGAATACGACTATCGACATCACTAATGCCGCCTTCTGCATCGGTGTCGCCTATGTTTCCTCTGTGCACATGAATCATGGTGTTAGACTCGGTTGACGTCACGCCTGTACCACCAGTTCCATCGTTTGCCCCTGGGTTAGCCGGAATGCCTGCCTCACCCGGCGCACCGCCACCGGTGACCAGTTCATCATTGGCTTCGGTACCCGCATCATAAGCGTTTAGATATAGAGTATAGGTGCCAGCCGTTTCCGGGATTTTCCAGCTATCTAAGCCGACAAAACCATCATTCGAAGGTAACAGCATTGATACGATTGATAGGCGATCATTCGCGCCGGTCGCCATGTCCGTCACCATAGTAAAAGTGCCAGGTGCTAACACGCCTTCCGCTGGGTTTTCAGAACTGACTGCGCCGGCGTTTTCGGCTAGTGTCACCAAGCCAGCGATATCACCACCTTCTGCCATGGCCTGAATTTCTGAAGATGCGGCATCACCTAAGCTAAAAAGGTCTGTTGTATCAGGATGGGCTGTGACCAAAAGTGGCGTGAAATACATGCCTTGAGTCAAGTTAGTCACCTTAACATCTATGACTTCGGAAAATGCGTTTGGCGAAGCTAGTGCTGCTACCAATGGCAGTACTGAGATAGCAAGTTTTGAGGTGAATCGATTTGTTTTAGTAGTGGATTCAGTTTGCAGTTTCATGTGTCTGTCCTTTTATCTTATTAGTTATAAACGACCGCAGTAAACGGTCGAGATAAATAACGAGAAGCCAAGGCTTCATCGATACAAGACACTCTAAAGTGCAAAGGTTGAGAGAGATTCACAGACTTATCACGTTTTGATCACGAAAGGTCATATAAGTAACTTATGCACAACTTCACCTTTACTAATGCCTTAGCGATTAGGTGGTAGATAGAAGAAATTATTCACTTTAATAAGCACATACATCAGGAATTTAAAATTATTCAACCCATCATATATCTAGCCAGGAAACTGGTTTATACACTTTTAATCCCTCAATAGTGGATTATACTTTTTCGGTATTGTGCAAATTAATTGGTGTGAATTATGGATGGATTAACTGTTTTTTTTGATGGCAGCTACATGCCACACGGTCACTGTTACCTGTGGACACCAGAAATTCTTTGGACGCATGTCGTTTCTGATCTGTTTATTGCGGCTGCCTATTTTTCGATACCATTCGTTTTATTTTACATTCGTAAGTCAAGAAAGGATTGGCAGTACACGCGGATCTTTGTTTTATTTTCTTTTTTTATATTTTGGTGTGGTGTCACGCACCTAATGGGCATCGTGACTATTTGGCATGGCATCTATGGCATCCATGGCGTTACGAAAATTATTACCGCGGTGGTGTCTTTTTTTACCGCTATCGTACTTCTTAAATATCTTCCAAAAATACTCCTGATCCCTTCCGTCAATCAGATTGAAGAAGCGAATCGTAGATTAGCAGAAGAGAAAATTGCTAACTCTAAGTTAGAAGCTGATCGGGAATCTCAACGCCTAATAAATATTACCTTGAATGCGGCCCCGATTGGTCTGCTGGCGATAGACCGTTTTGGCACGATTCAAATCGCAAATCCGGAAGTAACAAATATACTCGGCTATAGTAGTGACCAGTTGGTTGGAAGACCGGCGACCGGATTACTCGCGCAAGTTGAGCAGTCGGTACTGAGTAATGAAAACATTCAGCAATTAATAGAGCAAGATGGCTCGACATTTAACTATGTTCATGAGTTGCTTGTGGATGGAAAAACACAGGACGGCTCTTCAGTTCCGCTTGAAATTAGAATGCATGGCGAGGTGATTTCAGGCGAACAAATCATTTTTGTCTCCATCTCCGACCAAAGCTTTAAGCTAGAGGCGGCTAAAGACAGCGCTCGACTAACGGCTATCATCAAGTCCTGTGATGATGCAATTATCGGTAAAACATTGACTGGTGTGGTAACAGACTGGAATCCGGCGGCAGAAGCCTTGTACGGTTATACCGAAGCAGAAATGATAGGCCAACCCATCACAAAACTGGTGCCGCAGGCACTTCAAGATCATGTTGTACATATTCATCAAGACCTCGAGGATGGTCAGAAAATTGATCATCTAGAAACAGTCAGAGTAAAAAAAGACGGGTCAAGGGTCGATGTAATGCTCACTATTTCGCCCATTTATGACATATATGGTAGCGTGGTGGGCGCCTCCACTATTGCCCGTGATATTACACAGAAAAAGTTAGCCCAGCAGCAACTGGAATTGAAAAATAAGGCTCTCCAAGCCTCCAATCAAGAGCTTGAACAATTTGCCTTTATTGCCTCGCACGACCTAAAAGAGCCACTGCGCAAAATCATTTCTTTCGGGCGCATTATTAAAGATGAGGTTGAAGATAAGCTTTCTGAGCAATCACGTGAGTTCTTGGGATATATGTTAAACGCGACCGAACGTATGCAGACTTTGTTGGAAAGTCTACTAAGCTATAGTAGAGTGACATCGAGAGCAAAACCTTTCGAGGATGTTGACTTAAGTGACGTTGTCAAAGATGTGGTGAGTGATCTTCAACTGTTGATTAATGAATCACATGCCATTATCGAGTGTGACAAACTACCGACCGTAAAAGCCGACAAGGTGCAAATGCATCAACTATTTCAAAATTTGATCGGTAACAGTTTAAAGTATAGAAAAGAAGATGTGCCTCCTCATATTAAAATTTTTAGCGAAGAACCTGATATCTATTCCGTGAAAATAACGGTTCGAGACAATGGCATAGGGTTTGAGCAAGAGCATGATTCAAAAATTTTCGAAATGTTTAAACGCTTGCATGGTCGAAATGAATATGAAGGCATCGGCGTAGGCTTGGCAATTTGCAGAAAAATTGTAGAACGTCACAGTGGCACCATTACTGCTGTCTCAAAGACTAACGAAGGAGCGAAGTTCACGATTACTTTCCTGAAGATGAGAGGCTAGAGATAATAACTATGAAACTAGTACCAATTTTAATGGCAGATGACGACATTGAAGATCAAATGCTCGTCAAAATAGCCATGGAAACATCCGAGCTTAAGAATCCATTTTTTTGTGTTGATAATGGACAGCAATTGATGGACTACCTCAATTGCCTGCCGCCTTATGACGATAAGGACAAGTATCCCTCACCGGGGCTAATCATGCTCGATTTAAATATGCCTGTACAAGATGGCATGACTACACTAAAACAAATTAAATCATCAGAAAAATTTGCTCATTTGCCTGTAGTCATATTGACCACATCGAGTGAGGAAGAAGAAGTACTCGAAAGCTACAATGAAGGTGCAGCATCTTATATTTGTAAACCGTTTAATTTAATTAAATTAGTTCATATAATGCAACAGATCGGAGACTACTGGTTTTCGATTGTTGAGGTGCCGGCTAATGATGAAATCGATTAGCGTTCTCCTGATTGATGATGACATAATTGATATCCGTCTGATTGAAGTCTTGCTTTCAAAATCCAGGCACTGCAAATTTATCGTGCATTCAACCGCTGATATTAATCAGGCTCTCTTTCATTTATCTGCTGATAAGCATGACATCTATCTTATTGATTACTTTTTGGGTGAGACGAATGGCCTGGAGCTTATTCGAGAAGCTCGTCGCTTAAAAAGTGAAACACCTATCATCGTCATTACAAGTGCAGAAAGTGAAGATATTGATGAATGTGTTATGAATGCCGGTGCTGCAGATTATTTGCCTAAAGATGAACTCACAACCTCCTTACTTGAACGAACCATCAAGCATGCGCTTGAGCGCAATCGCTATATTCAACAACTAGAGTTTCTGGCGAAGCGAGACCCGCTAACTAACTTGGCAAATCGTTCTATGTTCGAAGAGCAATTGCAACAACATATTGCCCTTTCCCAACGGCGTAACCTGCAATTCGCGATATTATTAATGGACTTAGACCGTTTCAAGGAAGTTAATGATACCTTGGGACACAGTGTGGGTGATGCCTTACTGTCTTTGGTCGCAAACCGATTAAGACATATCATGCGCCAAGAAGATATCATTGCCCGCATCGGGGGAGATGAATTCGCTATTCTGCTATCAATGAATGAAATCGTAGATCTTGGGGCTATCTGTGAAAAAATACTCTATGTCTTAAAACAACCATCCCCGATCAATGAAAGAAATCTGGTCATTTCGACAAGCATAGGTATTTCCCTCTACCCCCAGAATGGGGAAACCACTATGAGTTTGATGATAAATGCAGACATGGCTTTATATAAAGCAAAGACCATGGGGAAAAACAATTATCAGTTTTTCAACGAAGAATTGCATAAAAAACTGGTGCTCGAAACTGACATCGAAACAGGCATCAGAGAAGCCCTGGCTGAAGACCTGTTTTTTTTGCACTATCAGCCTCAATTTGATTTAGAGTCAGGAAAAATAAAAGGTTTTGAAGCACTACTGCGCTGGCATCACCCTAACGATGGCAACATATCACCCGAAGTGTTTATTCCGGTGGCTGAAAAAACCGGACTCATTATCGAGCTAGGTGATTGGGTTACTGAAACTGCCTGTAAGCAATTACAGTCTTGGCAGGACTTGGGTTACAAAGATTTGACTATGGCGATTAACATGTCACCCAAACAGTTTCGCAAGCAAGCCTTCTTTGAATGGCTTGATAATTTACTCACACGCTATCAATTACTACCTGAGTCCATTGAATTGGAGGTTACTGAATCAATTTTTGTTGATGCGAATGCCCTACATAATATTGATTTTTTCAATCAATTACACGAACTTGGTGTCAAACTAGCAATCGATGATTTTGGCACAGGGTACTCTTCACTCACCTATTTAAAAAACTTCCCCGTGAATAAGTTGAAAATTGATAAGTCTTTTGTTTCAGGCGAAACCGTTGCGGATGGGGATCATTTTATTACTCAAGCTATTATTACCCTCGGCCTAGGGTTAAACAAATTTGTCATTGCCGAAGGTATTGAAACAAATAACCAAGCAAAACTGTTAAGAGAGCAAGGCTGTCATCAGGGTCAAGGGTTTTGGTTTAGTAGGCCAGTGACAGCGGATAAAGCAACTGAAATGCTTAAGCAATCGTAC